>JAKPSO010000859.1 GCA_029571495.1 Pseudomonadota bacterium | reverse complement strand
CACAACAGGGCGGCATTCTTGGTCTGATGAACGTGTTCTCGGGCGGCGCCTTGCAGCGTTTTTCGGTGTTGGCGCTCGGCATTACGCCTTACATCTCCGCGTCCATCATTATTCAGCTCGCTTCTGTCGTCGTCCCATCGTTGGAAGCACTGAAGAAGGAAGGCGAAGCGGGACGTCGGAAAATTACACAGTACACACGATACGCAACGCTCGTGCTCGCGTTCTTCCAAGCGTCGGGCATTGCCATCGCGCTCGAGAGTCAGCCGGGCCTTGTGCTTGAACCCGGTATCGCGTTCCGGATGATTACGGCGATCACGTTTGTGACCGGCACTATGTTCCTGATGTGGCTTGGTGAGCAGATTACCGAACGCGGCCTTGGCAACGGTATTTCGTTGCTGATTTTCGCGGGCATCGCAGCGGGATTGCCGGCGGCGATTAAGAACACGTTGGAGCTTCAGTCCTCAGGAAACCTGAGCATTTTGAAACTGCTGTTCTTGGTGTTGCTGGTTATCGTAGTAACGGCGGCTGTTGTGTTCTTTGAACGGGCGCTCCGCAAGGTGCTTGTGAATTACGCGAAGCGGCAAGTGGGCAACAAGGTGTACGGCGGGCAAAGCTCGCACCTGCCATTGAAACTGAACATGGCTGGCGTGATCCCTCCGATTTTTGCGTCAAGCTTGATTCTGTTCGTTCCAACAATTCTCGGTTTTTTGGGACCCGGTGCTGGCCCTTCGTGGCTGCGCGATGTTGCTAACGCACTCGGACCTGGGCAACCCGTTCACATGATCGTGTACGCAGCATTGATCATTTTCTTTTGCTTCTTCTACACGGCAATTCAGTACAACCCGAAAGAGACAGCAGAGAATTTGAAGAAGGGCGGCGCCTTCATTCCCGGCTACCGTCCGGGCGATCAAACGGCCAAGTACATTGAAAAAATTACGACGCGGCTGACGCTCATCGGTGCCATTTACATCACCGTCGTTTGCTTGATTCCAGAGATGCTCATTAGCGCTTGGAATGTTCAGTTTTACTTCGGCGGCACGTCGCTTTTGATCGTGGTCGTCGTAACAATGGATTTCATGACGCAGGTACAGGCGTACATGATGTCTCAGCAGTACGACAGTCTGCTGAAAAAAGCCAACCTGAAAGGTGGATTAAAAGTCTAAGCCCATGGCGAAAGAAGACACCATCCAGATGCAAGGCGAGATACTCGAAATGTTGCCCAACGCGACGTTTCGAGTGAAGTTAGAGAACGGGCACGTTGTCCTAGGGCACATCTCCGGCAAGATGCGCATGAACTACATAAAAATTTTGCCGGGTGACAAAGTAACGGTGGACATGACGCCTTACGACTTGTCACGGGCACGGATTACATTCCGCGCCAAATAACCAAAAACAGGAAACGAAACATGAAAGTGAATGCTTCGGTAAAGAAGATTTGCCGTAATTGCAAAATCATTCGCCGTAAAGGCGTCGTTCGCGTGATCTGCTCAGATCCGCGTCATAAGCAGCGCCAAGGTTAAGCGGAAGGAGACCAACAATGGCACGTATCGCCGGGGTCAACATCCCCAACCACAAACACGCTTGGGTTGCTATGACGGCAATCTTTGGCATTGGCAATACTCGCGCTCGCAAAGTGTGTGACGCTGCTGGTGTAGCTCAAGACAAAAAGGTCAAGGATTTGACCGATGCTGAGCTCGACAAACTACGCGAACAAATCGGCAAATTCAGCGTTGAAGGTGACCTTCGCCGCGAAGTGACGATGAGCATCAAGCGCCTGATCGACTTGGGCTGCTACCGCGGCACCCGTCATCGCAAAGGCTTGCCCGCCCGTGGTCAGCGTACCCGCACCAACGCGCGTACACGCAAGGGCCCACGTAAGGCCATCGCTGGCAAGAAAGGCTAAGACTTAGATCATGGCACAAGCATCATCCAAGAACGCGGCCGCAGCGCGCGCCCGTAAGAAAGTTAAGAAGAACGTCTCCGAGGCAATTTGCCACGTACACGCTTCGTTCAATAACACCATCATCACCATCACCGATCGCCAAGGCAACGCATTGTCGTGGGCCACTTCCGGTGGTGCAGGTTTCAAGGGCTCGCGTAAGTCGACGCCATTTGCTGCTCAAGTAGCCGCAGAGGCCGCCGGTAAAGTAGCCGTTGAGTGTGGCGTGAAGAACATCGAAGTTCAGATCAAAGGTCCGGGTCCGGGCCGTGAGAGCGCTGTGCGCGCACTGAACGCGCTGGGGATTAAAGTCACCAGCATCTCTGACGTGACGCCGGTACCGCACAACGGTTGCCGTCCGCCTAAACGTCGTCGCATGTAATTCACCCAGGAGAAAACTCATGGCTCGTTATACCGGCCCCAAGTGCAAGCTCTCCCGTCGTGAGGGCACCGATCTATTTTTGAAGAGCGCACGTCGCTCGCTCGACAGCAAATGCAACCTCGCCGTAGCGCCAGGTCAGCATGGTGCGAAATCTGGCCAACGCCTGTCGAACTACGGTTTGCAGCTTCGTGAGAAGCAAAAACTGCGTCGCATCTACGGCGTGCTGGAACGTCAGTTCCGTCGCACGTTCGCTGAAGCGGCTCGTCGCAAAGGCTCCACAGGCGAAAACCTGTTGAAGCTGCTCGAATCACGTCTCGACAACGTTGTATATCGCATGGGCTTTGGCTCCACGCGCGCTGAAGCTCGCCAATTGGTAAGCCACAAAGCGATCCTCGTTGACGGCAAGATGTGCAACATTCCGTCGGCCATCATCTCGGCCAATGCTGTTATCAGCGTTTGTGACAAATCCAAAGCACAGGCGCGCATCATCGACGCCGTTGCTCTGGCTGAACGTATCGGCTTTCCTGGTTGGGTTGACGTCAACACCAAGGAAATGAAGGGTACGTTTAAGCACGCGCCCGACCGCAGTGAGTTCGCATCCGACATCAACGAAAGCTTGGTCGTCGAGTTGTACTCGAAGTAATCGAATTTCCTCACTGTAAAGGACGCGTATGCAAAGTACTGCTTTTTTGAAACCGCGCAACATTGAGGTTCAGGCCACCAGTCCATCCAGCGCTCGCGTTGTCATGGAGCCTTTTGAGCGTGGCTACGGCCACACACTTGGCAACGCGCTTCGCCGCGTGTTGTTGTCGTCCATGCCGGGCTATGCGCCCACCGAAGTGTCGATCACGGGTGTGGTGCATGAATACTCGGCGCTGGAAGGCGTGCAGGAAGACGTAGTTGACCTGCTGTTGAACCTCAAAGGCGTGGTGATCAAGCTTCACAACCGCGACAACGCGGTTCTGACGCTCAAGAAAGAGGGCGCTGGCCCGGTGACGGCTGCGGACATCGAGTCGTCACACGAAGTTGAAATTGTCAATCCAGAGCACGTTATTGCGAACCTTACCCAAGGTGGCAAACTTGAACTGGAAGTCAAAGTTGAGCGTGGCCGTGGCTACGTGCCCGCGACGGTTCGTACCGCCGCTGGCCAAACCGCGAATCGTAAAGTCGGCTCCATCCTACTTGACGCTTCGTTTAGCCCGGTTAAGCGCGTGAGCTACTTGGTTGAATCGGCGCGCGTTGAACAACGCACCGACCTCGACAAGCTCGTGCTTGACATCGAAACCAACGGCGCGATTGAGCCTGAAGGTGCCGTGCGTTACGCAGCGAGCATCCTCGTGGATCAACTCTCGGCGTTTGCTGACCTTAAAGGTACCGACATGCCGGCCCTCGAGCGCGCTACCGCGTCGTTCGACCCAGTCCTGTTGAAGCCTGTGGACGATCTCGAACTGACTGTTCGTTCGGCCAACTGCCTCAAAGCAGAAAACATTCACTACATCGGCGATCTGGTGCAGCGCAGCGAAACGGAGCTTTTGAAGACTCCGAACCTTGGCCGCAAATCGCTCAACGAAATTAAAGAAGTTCTCTCACAGCGCGGCCTCGCGCTGGGCACCAAGATCGACAACTGGCCTCCGGCTGGTCTCGATCGCGGCAACTAAGAGCGGACTAGGAGAAAAACTATGCGTCACGGTCACGGACTGCGCAAACTCAACCGAACCAGCGCCCATCGTCAGGCGTTGCTTCGCAACCTGTCAACCGCTTTGCTTCGTTATGAAGTGATTAAGACCACGCTGCCGAAAGCTAAAGAGCTTCGCCGCGTTGTTGAACCGCTCATCACGCTCGGCAAGAAGCCATCGCTGGCTAACCGTCGCTTGGCATTTGACCGCCTTCGTGATCGCGAGATCGTCGGCAAGGTGTTCAACGAGCTCGGCCCACGTTACGCAGCGCGCAACGGCGGCTACGTTCAGATTCTCAAGTTCGGTTTCCGTCAGGGCGACAATGCTCCGATGGCGCTCGTGCAATTGATGGATCGTCCGGCCGCCGCAGAGGCGCCAGCCGAAGAAGCGAAAGCTGAATAGTCGGCGAGAGCAGACAAAGAAAAAGGCCGGGTGACCGGCCTTTTTTGTTTCTTCTCGCTTAACAGCTTTTCCGGAAAAACGACCGCCATACAGTCGTTACAAGCAAATTGTCTTAGATGTCGACCTATCGCCTAACTAGTCCCAATGCCCGATAAAAAGGCGCCCGGAGTAAAAAAGCTGTAACTCAGCTCGGATCGGACTTCTTCGTGATCAGGCTGTATACGAACACAACCACGACGGCGCCGACGACGGACGCGATCCAATGCGTGCCCGCGGCCTTCGACACGATGCCAAGCTGTTGCCCGCCAAGCGTACCCAAGAGCGATCCAGCGACGCCCAACAACGCTGTCACGATGATGCCGCCGCCTTGTTTGCCGGGAACCAAAAACTTGGCAATTGCACCGACGACAAGACCAACCAGCGCCAAAATGATGTAATCCATACAACCCTCCTTGTGAAAACAAGCGCAACTGTACACCAATAAGGGTTACCCCGCGTTTAGCTTGGGCCGCAAATGGCGGCAGGAGAAAACCATGCAATGGCTTAGTCAACATCTACCCGAACTCGCGATGTCCGCCGCGATGGCATGGGGTGCCGGACTGCGTTTGTATCTTGTCGTGTTCGTCGTCGGCATGCTCGGCAAGTTCGGGTACGTGCCCCTACCAGAGTCGCTGAAGCTCTTGGCTAATCCGCTTGTTCTCGGCGCGGCTGGATTCATGGCGTTCATTGAATTCTTCGCCGACAAAATCCCGTGGCTGGATAGCGCATGGGACGCGGTGCACACCTTCCTGCGCATTCCTGCGGGCGCCGCGTTAGCGGCCGGGATGCTCGGTGACAGCGGCGAAGGCGTGGCGATGGCCGCTGCAATCATTGGCGGTACGCTGACAGCGGGCACTCACTTTGGAAAGGCGGGCACGCGCGCAGCGGTCAACACCTCGCCGGAACCATTCACCAACATCGGCGTTTCGCTCGCGGAAGACACGATGGTGGCCGGCGGCCTTGCGCTGGCGATGTCCAATCCGCTGATTTTTTTGGCGCTTTTGCTGGTATTTGTGGTCGCGTTGGTCGTGCTGCTGCGGTTCATCATCAAGGGGCTCAATGCTGTCGTGCGGCGCTTTTCGACACGCGCCGCCACCGCGTGACGCACGGAGGACGAACGCCCGCGCGTACGCGGCTGTCGGCGCCCGCGTGGTTGATCGTCTTCGCCCTGCTGCTCTACGCGTGGACGCATCGGCACGCGTTCCAAATGATCGGCTTCGCCGAAGACCTCGGCCTGGTCCAGTCGCTAGTCGTCGCAGCCGGTACCGGTGACTTAAGCCGCGAAGTCCTTCCGCGATGGATGGGGCCGCTGTGGGGGCCGGGATCCACGATGTGGCGGCCGTGGGCATTTACGAGTCTTGCGCTGGACGCCAAACTTTACGGCGCAGCATCGGGCTGGTGGCACGTCACTAACTTGCTATTGCACGTCACTGCCTCGGCGTTTACGGCTCTCCTAGCGCGCGCCTGGTTGCGGTCGCCGTGGGCCGCCGCCGCTGCGTTCACGACGATGCTGCTGCACCCGTGGTCAAGCGAAAGCACGCTGTGGCTCGTCGGCCGCTTCGACGGCTGGGTGACGGCTGCTATCGCCGCTGCACTCTACTTTTCGTGGCGTAGCCGCGGAGTCGACCGTTGGTGGTTTGCCGCGGTCTTTGCAAGTTCTATCGCCTACCTCAGCAAAGAATCAGCGCTGATCTTGTTGCCAGCAACCCTCATGCTCGTGGCGTGCAGGGCACAAGCGGAGTCGCAATCAATCACGCGCCTGACCATGGCGTCCTTGGCGAAGGCGCTGGCACCACTTTTAGGCGCACAACTACTCATCGCAGGCGCATATTTCGCGCTGCGGTGGATTGCAGTGGGAGCGGTAAGTACCAACGTGTACGGCAGCAACGCGGTCACGGGGCTAGGCGATCTAACTACGCGAGTTGGTCAGCACATGAAATCATTTGCTGCGCTGAGTGCAGCATCCCCGGTGGCAGCAAGTATTGCGGCGACACTTGCCGCCGTCGCGACGCTCGGTGCCATACGCGCCCG
>JAKPSO010000855.1 GCA_029571495.1 Pseudomonadota bacterium | reverse complement strand
CCACATTTCAACATTCATTTACCGTTCTGGATATTGCTGCCGCTCGGTGCGTTCTTGGCTGCGCTCGCGGGGTTGCTGCTTGGCACGCCGGTGCTCAAACTGCGCGGTGATTACCTTGCGATCGTGACGTTGGGCTTCGGCGAGATTGTTCGGATTTTGATGAACAACTTCGACAAAGTGGGCCTGCCGTGGTCCGACGAAACCTACAACATCACCAACGGTCCGCGCGGTCTCACGGGCATTGATCCGCTGACGTTCTTTGGCTTCAAGTTGAACGCCGGGATGAATCTCTTTGGGCTGCAGATTAGCGGTTTGCAGTTGTATTACTTCGTCTTCCTTGCGCTGACTGTGCTCTCTGTGATTGGCGTTTCGCGTCTTCAACACTCGCGACTGGGTCGCGCGTGGCAGGCGTTGCGCGAAGACGAAATCGCGGCCAAGGCGATGGGTATCAACACGCGCAACATCAAGCTCGCGGCGTTTGCGTTCGGCGCACTGACCGGTGGTTTGGCCGGCGGCTTGTTCGCCTCGATGCAAGGTTTCGTGAGCCCGGAATCATTCGGTTTGCTTGAGTCGGTGATGATTCTTGCGATGGTGGTGCTCGGTGGCATGGGCCACATTCCCGGCGTGATTCTCGGCGCGGTGCTGCTCTCCGCGATGCCGGAAGTGATTCGCTATGTCGCTGACGAAAACAAGCAAGAAGCCGTGTTCGGCATGGTGCTTGTCGCGCCGGAAGTGCTGCGCAATTTGATCTTCTCGCTCGCGATGATTCTCGTGATGCTGCTCAAACCCGCCGGCCTGTGGCCATCACCGGAGAAGAAATAATGGCTGACATGCTCTTTACAGCAGAAGGCGTGACCAAGCGCTTTGGCGGTGTCACGGCACTCGAAAACGTGTCGATGTCGATTCAACGAAGCTCCATCTTCGGGCTCATCGGACCGAACGGCGCCGGCAAAACCACGTTCTTCAACACGCTCACGGGCCTCTACCAAGTGGACGAAGGAAAGTTCACGTTCGACGGCAAACCGCTCAACGTCAAAGCGCCGCACGAAGTCGCGCAGGTCGGCATTGCGCGCACTTTCCAGAACATTCGCCTGTTCGGCGAAATGTCGGTGCTCGAAAACGTGATGGTTGGTCGCCACGTGCGCACCAAATCCGGCGCGTTTGGCGCGATATTCCGAACGCCCGCTGTGCGTCGCGAAGAGGCAGAAATCACGCAACGTGCGCACGAATTGCTCGAGTACATCGGGCTCTCAAAACGCGCGGGCGACAAGAGCCGAACGCTTGCGTACGGTGAGCAACGCCGCTTAGAAATCGCGCGCGCTCTCGCCACGGATCCGAAAATGATCGCGCTTGACGAACCGGCGGCAGGAATGAACGCGACCGAAACGGTCGTGCTTCGACAACTCATCGAACGCATTGCCAGCGACGGTACGACCGTCATGCTTATCGAGCACGACATGCGCCTCGTGATGAACGTGTGCCAACACATCGCCGTGCTCGATTACGGTCGCAAAATTGCCGACGGTTCGCCCTCGGAAATTCAGAAAGACGCCGCAGTGATCAAAGCCTATCTAGGCGGCGCACACGAACCGCAGGGAGCCAAGTGATGTCGGCGATGCTTGAAGTTAAAAAACTAGAAGTTGCGTACGGCGGCATCAAAGCCATCAAGGGCATCGATTTTCACGTCAACGAGGGCGAACTCGTCACGCTGATTGGTGCCAACGGCGCCGGCAAGTCGAGCACGCTGCGGGCTCTCTCCGGGTTGATCAAGCCCGCTGGCGGCAAAGTCTCGTATCGCGGACAAGACATCACGGGCATTCCGTCTCATGCGCTCGTGGGTCTAGGCATCGCGCTCTGCCCCGAAGGTCGCGGCGTGTTTGCGCGCCTGTCGGTGCATGAAAATTTGTTGATGGGCGCCTTCGCGCGCAACGACAAAGAGCAAATCTTGCGTGAAGTCGATGAGATTTACACCATGATTCCGCGCCTAAAAGAGCGCACCAAACAACTCGCCGGTACGCTCTCTGGTGGCGAACAGCAGATGCTCGCCATTGGCCGCGCGATGCTTGCGCAGCCGAAGCTTTTGATGCTCGACGAGCCGTCGATGGGCCTCGCGCCGCTGATGGTCGAGAAGATTTTTGAAATCATTCGACTGATCGCCTCGCGCGGCACGACGATTTTGCTGATCGAACAAAACGCCCAGCTCGCACTCGAACACGCCACACGCGGCTACGTGCTGGAATCAGGCGAGATCACGCTCACCGAAGACGCCAAGGTTCTGCTGGCCGATCCGCGCGTTAAGGCCGCGTACCTTGGCGGGTAGATTGACGGCGGCGCAGGGTAATTAGTGTTCGACCCCGTCGTCTTGTTCTTTGCTCTGGGCGTCGTTGGCGGCGTCCTCAAGAGCGATCTTGAGCTGCCAAAGGCCTTTGTCGAGGCGCTCACCATTTTCTTGTTGCTGGCGCTCGGGCTCAAGGGCGGCGTCGCAATTTCAAAGACCGACCCCCTCGCGCTCATCGGGCCAGCCACGGCGCTCGTTGCTGGGGCGCTCATCATCACGCTTGTCGCTTTCCTGCTGCTTAAGCACGCAGGGAGGCTCGCGCGCATCGATGCCGCGGCAACCGCCGCGCACTATGGCTCGGTCAGCGTGATTACCTTTGTGGTCGCTCAGACCTACTTAGCCGACAACGGCGTGAGCTTTGGTGGACAGATGGCGTTTTACCTCGCCGTTCTCGAAGTCCCTGCGCTCGTTCTCGCGGCTCTATTGGGCAAACGAGATGAGACACGACCTGGGCCTTGGTCCGCGTTGATTCGCGAAATTGTGTGTGGCAAGAGTGTGCTACTGCTGATTGGCGGCATGGTGATCGGCGCGGCAAGCGGTGAAGCCGGCATCAAGCCCTTCGCGCCGCTGTTCTTCGACTTGTTCAAGGGTGTTGTGTGTTTCTTGCTGCTTGAGCTTGGCTTCAAGACGGTCAGTCAGTTTCCAGAGTTGCGAAAAAGTGGTGTGTTCCTCGCGATTTTTGGCGTGACTTTCCCGTTGTGCGCTGCTGTTGTGGGTATTTTCATTGCGCGAGCGGTGGGATTCGGGGTCGGAGATCAAACCCTAACGGCCGTGCTCTTTGCGAGTGCCAGCTACATCGCTGCACCGTCCGCGATGCGAGTGGCGTTGCCGCACGCCAATTTGGGTTTGGCCATCGCGCCTGTGGTGGCTGTCACCTTTCCGTTCAACGTCATGATCGGGGTCTCGCTGTACCATCGCATCGCTGCGGGCCTAGCCTGATTTTTTCGCGGCCTCCCTTGCGTTGAAAACCTCGTCAGCGCCACAAGATTTCATCAACGCGTGCTAACTTTCCGTCCCGGCCACGTTTGTGCCCGCGTTTGCGTAGAAAACGATTGATATGAGCACTTTGCAACAGCGCATCAACGCGCTCCCCCCGAGTCGACTGCTGGGCATTCGCCGCGGGATTGAGAAAGAGAGTTTGCGCGCGCTGCCCACGGGTGGCCTCGCGCTGACGCCGCATCCGAAGGCGTTGGGCTCAGCGCTCACGCATCCGCGCATCACGACCGACTTCAGCGAGTCGCAGGTCGAGCTCATCACGGGCGTGCATGCTGATGTTGAAACCTGCCTTGCCGAACTCACAGAAATTCACCAGTTCACCTATCGCACAATGCGCGACGCGGGCGACGAGATGCTGTGGGTGTCGTCGATGCCGTGCGGGCTCCCAACCGACGAAACCATTCCGCTTGGAATGTACGGTTCGTCGAACGTAGGACGCGCAAAAAGTGTCTATCGCATGGGGCTCGGTCACCGCTACGGGCGGCGCATGCAGACGATCTCCGGCATTCACTACAACTGGTCGCTGCCCGGCGTCTCTAACGAAGAATATTTCTCGCTGATTCGAAATTTCCGCCGTCATGCGTTCTTGCTCATGACGCTATTCGGGGCTTCGCCTGCGGTATGTTCAACCTTCGTCGCGGGGCGGCAGCACGAGCTGCAATCGTTGACGAAAAACACGATGTACATGCCGTACGGCACGTCGCTGCGCATGGGGCGCTTGGGGTATCAGAGCGACGCGCAGGCATCGCTTGCCGTGAGCTACAACAGCCTTGAGGGCTATGGCGCGTCGCTGCAAGACGCGCTCACGCGGCCGTACCCCGCGTACGAGGCCATCGGCATCAAAAACCCCGGTGGTGATTACAACCAGCTCGGCACTACGCTTCTCCAAATCGAAAACGAGTTCTACGGCACGATTCGCCCGAAGCGCGTCATCAAGCCTGGCGAGCGGCCGCTACACGCGCTGCGCGAGCGCGGCGTCGAATATGTCGAAGTGCGGTTGATGGATCTTGATCCGTTTGTGCCAGTCGGCATCACGTCGGCGACGATGCGCTTTATCGACGTGTTCCTGCTGCACTGTTTGCTCGCCGACAGCCCGCCGGACACGCCGGCAGAGATTGCCGCGCTCGGACGTAATCAACACCGCACGGCGGCCAGTGGACGCGAGCCGGGGTTGAAGTTGGAACGCGACGGCGAGGAGGTTGAGTTGATGGCGTGGGCGCTGGATTTGGTCGACCAATGCGCGCCTATCGCTGCAGCAATGGATGCGGCCAACGGCGGTTCGCTTTACGCTGACGCGGTTGCCGCGGCCAAGCGCTCACTGCAAAACCCGGACACGCTTCCGTCGGCGCGCGTGCTCGCATCGGTGACCAACGACTACGACAAATCATTTGTCGGTTTCATCCGTGCGCAATCAGCAAAAACGCGCGAAGCGCTCCTCGCGTTGCCGTTCACCAGCGAGCAACAAACGCGCTACGAGCAGATGTCCGTCGCATCCGTCGCGGAACAAAAGGAAATCGAAGCGAACGACACCATTCCATTCGAGATTTATCGGCAGCAATATGTGTCGGCTGCGCGGCTGAACGTCTAGTTGCTCCGTCCTATTTTTCGCCACAGATTTCCACAGATGAGCACAGATTTTTGTGCGTTGATGTGGCCTCATCCGTGAAATCTGTGTAAATCTGTGGCGAACATCCAGCGCTTCGTTCCTTGTAACGATCTCGCGATACGATCGTCCTGCCGCGATAGACTCTCACAAACATTACTCCCGGAACACTCCATGGAACGCCGTCCGCTTTTTCACGC
>JAKPSO010000850.1 GCA_029571495.1 Pseudomonadota bacterium | reverse complement strand
TGTGTTCGTGGGCGTGGTCGGCGTGATCGCTGTTCGCCACATGTGCGGGTATTAAGACGCATTGTGGGACCTGCAACGGCAACCGCGCCGAGTCTCACGCAGCTACCGCAGCTAAACTTGAGCCATGGAATTTCTCGATCTGGTTCACCGCGCGCATGCCCAAGGCACTGTGGCGCTCCCTGGCTCCAAGAGCATCTCTAACCGAGCGCTTCTGCTGGCTGCGCTTGCGCATGGCACGACTCGACTGACCGGGTTGCTCGATTCGGACGACACTCGTGTGATGCGCGGCGCGTTGGATGTCTTGGGCGTTAGCAACGACGGCGATCCTGAGTCGGGCGTCGTTGAGGTTACCGGCTGCGGTGGCAGTTTTGTTGGGCGCTGCGGCGATATTTTTCGGCAACGCAGGTACGGCCACGCGCTCGTTGGTTGCGACACTCGCGTTGGCCGCGGAGCCCGGCGCGTCGTATCGCATCGATGGCGTGCCGCGCATGCGCGAGCGGCCGATAGGCGATTTGGTGGATGCACTCACGACGATTGGCGCGAATATTCAATACACCGGCAACCCCGGTTTTCCGCCGCTGACCATCGGGAGCGGCAAGATCGCGATCGACAAAGCCATCCCCATTCGCGGCGACGTATCGTCACAGTTTTTGACCGGCCTATTGATGGCGTTGCCGCTTGTCACGGCACGCACGGGGCGGAGCGCGACGATTGAGGTTGTCGGCGAGCTCATCTCAAAGCCTTACATCGAAATCACGCTCGCAATGATGGCGCAGTTTGGCGTCACCGTGGTGCGAGACGGTTGGCAGCGTTTCACCGTCCCCGGTGGCGCGGCGGCGCGTTATGTCTCGCCCGGCGCGTATGCTGTCGAGGGCGATGCATCGTCAGCGTCGTACTTCCTCGCCGCAGGCGCCATTGGCGGTGGGCCAGTGCGCGTTGCAGGAGTTGGAAGCAAAGCGCTGCAAGGAGACGTCAAATTTGCCGATGCACTCGCCGCCACCGGCGCACGAATCACGTTCGAAGACCACGCCATCATCGCCGAAGCGCCGCTGGACGCTCGTTTGCGCGCGATTGATGCCGACATGAATCACATCCCCGACGCCGCGATGACGCTCGCGGTCGTCGCGCTTTTCGCCGAAGGCACCACGCGCCTGACCAACATCGGCAGTTGGCGCGTGAAAGAAACCGACCGCATCGCGGCGATGGCCACCGAACTACGCAAGCTCGGCGCAACGGTGGACGAGGGCGCAGACTGGATCGCCGTCACGCCACCGGCGAAGATCACGCCGAACGCTGCCATAGACACCTACGACGATCACCGCATAGCGATGTGTTTCGCGCTCGCAAGCTTAGGCGCGCGCGGCGTGCCGGTACGGATCAACGATCCGAAGTGCGTGAATAAAACGTTTCCTACGTTTTTTGAGGCTTTGGGGGCGGTGACGTATGAAGGTGCAACATCGCGATGACAAGACTAGCTCGTCGGCGCGTTTCGCTGTAGGGCTTCGCACTCAGCGAGCAGAGTGTTCAGCTGTGATTTGACGCGTCTATATCGCCAATACCGAATTGCCATGCTCAGAAAAGCGTACGCAGCTGCCAGAGCAAACCCATTTTTGCCGAGCTGATTAAGCGCCCAAGTCGTTAGTAGGTAAATGAGTGGGATGACAGGGATCGCGGGAAGCAGCGCGACACTTGCGTCGGGGAGTCGTCCATTCTGCACGTGACGAACGTTCGACTCTGCGCCCTCAAGGAGAAAGCCTACAAAGCAGGAGCAGATCGAAAGCAACGTAATCGCAAAGTAGAACATTTGGTGGTCTAACGCGTTGCAAAATGCAATGTCAGCGGGCTAATGAAGCATCTCTTACGCAAAGTGTACTTGTGAAAATAGCCGAGAGGCTGGCGCGTTATGTGTGTGCAGTTTTTTAGCACACGACATTGGCGTGGCAAAGTGCATACGCAAATGGTCATTCTCACGGTTCCGCACGCCTTGGCGAACGGCACATGACGTTCCTGTACGCGCGGCGCAAGCGATTCTGTGGGAGCGGCCTTGGCCGCGATTAGCGACGACGGCAATCGCGGCCAAGGCCGCTCCCACAAAAAGTCTTGTCAGATCGTTAGTTCCTAGTTTTTCCCCCACCCCGGAATCGCCGCCGCTTGCTGTATCCACTCCGCGAGCTGCGCCTCGTCGATGTCATCCTCTTGAATGTCGATCCAGCGTGCTTCCTTCGCCGCTCCGCCTTTAGGGGCAGGGCGCAACGACGTGCCTTTGAAAAACGTCACTTTGACGTAGTTCTTGAATACGTGAAACGACATGAACCAGCCTTGCGCTTCGATGCCGTAGAACGGCGAATTCCACTTCACGGCCTTGCGTGCGCTCGGCGCGTTGTGTGCGACGAGCGTGTCGAGTCGTCGTCCGATGTCACGCTTCCAACCGGGCATCGCCGCGATGTACGCCTGCACCGGACCGTCGCCGTCAGCCATCGCGATTTGCGGGTTGCCGCCCG
>JAKPSO010000846.1 GCA_029571495.1 Pseudomonadota bacterium | reverse complement strand
TGCGTGTGCATGCAGCCCTTGGGCAGGCCCGTCGTGCCGCTGGTGTACGGTAGCAGCGCTAAATCGTCTCCGCGCAAAGCCACGTCTTGCGGTGCGATGCGTTCGTTCAACACGTCATTCCAGCGATGCGTGGTCACACCGTGGGCGGTTGGTAGTTCGTGACGTGTGGCCAGCCAGTGTTGCCATGCGCTGGGCCAAAGTATGGACTGCGCGGCATGATCGAGCGGCAGCGCGTCGGCCAAGTCAAACACGATGAGGTGACGCAACATCTCGCGCGCTTCCGGTGCGGCGCTCGCTCGCGCAAGTTCCGCCGCGATGTCGGACGACGCGATCGCGACGTGCGCTTCGGCGTCGCCGAGGCAGTGCACCAACTCATCGGCCTTGTTCATCGGATTTACGGGCACCACAACGGCGCCAGCGCGCCACAACGCGTGCGCAGCGACGACGAATTGCGGGCAGTTTTGCATGAACAAAATCACGCGGTCACCGTGCCGCACCCCCATGCGTTGCAATGTACCGGCCAAGTGCTCCGCCGCGTCGCGCAGGTCGGCCCAGTTGTAGCTCTTGCCTAGGTAGTCGAGCGCAATGTCATCCGGTGTGGTGACGGAACGCGCAGCAAACGCTTGCCACAACGATTCGTTCGGCACGCTGATTTCGTGCGGCACGCCCGCGGGCCAAAACTTCATGTGCGGAGCGGGTATGGCGTCGGACATGTGCGTAATGTTTTTACAGTTGTGCGATGCGCTAGCAGCCGCGCGTCACGGGCATCGCGACCGACTTCTTGCGTAACCCTAGGCGCGCGAGTTCGAGCTTTGCAAGCGCTTGACGGTGCACTTCGTCGGGACCATCGGCGAGGCGCAGCGTGCGCTGGTCGGAGTACGAAAAGGCGAGCGGCGTGTCGTTAGAAACGCCTGCCCCACCGTGCGCTTGGATCGCCCAATCAATGACCTTGCAGGCCATGCTTGGCGCGACAATTTTGATCATCGCGATTTCACCTTGCGCCGCTTTGTTGCCCACTTTGTCCATCATCCACGCGGCTTTGAGGGTGAGCAGGCGCGCTTGTTCGATCATGCAGCGCGACTCGGCGATGCGCTCGTGCCACACGCCTTGCTCACTGATCGATTTGCCAAACGCCACGCGCTCGCTCAAGCGCTTGCACATCAACTCAAATGCGTGCTCGGCCGCGCCGATCGAGCGCATGCAGTGATGAATGCGGCCCGGCCCCAAACGCCCTTGCGCAATCTCGAAACCGCGACCTTCACCGAGCAAAATGTGATCGGCAGGCACACGTACGTTTTCAAGAAGCACTTCCATGTGGCCGTGCGGCGCGTGGTCGAATCCAAACACAGGCACCGGCCGCACAACGGTCACGCCGGGCGCATCAGCAGGCACCACGATCATCGACTGCTGCGCATGACGCGCGGCGTCCGGGTTGCTCTTGCCCATCACGATGAACACTTTGCAGTGTTTGCTGCCGGCGCCGGTTGACCACCACTTGCGTCCGTTGATGACGTAATCGTCACCATCGCGGCGTATCTCGCATTGAATATTGGTCGCGTCGGAGGATGCAACGGCCGGTTCGGTCATCAAAAACGCCGAGCGAATCTCGCCACGCAGTAGCGGCTCAAGCCAACGATCTTTGAGCGATTCGCTGGCGTAACGGTCCAGCGTTTCCATGTTGCCAGTATCGGGCGCGGAGCAATTGAATACTTCGCTCGCCCAATGCACGCGACCCATCACTTCGCAGAGCGGCGCGTATTCAAAATTCGAGAGCCCTTGTGGCGCGCGCGGCGAGTGCGGCAGAAATAGGTTCCACAACCCCGCCTCGCGTGCCAAGACTTTCAGGCGCGCGACCGTCGGGCAGGTCGTCCAGCCCGCCTCGCTATCCCAGCGCTGCGCTGCGGCCTCTTTCCAAACGTGTGCGTCGTTCGGATAAATGTGTTCATCCATAAACGCCAGCAGTTTTGTGCGCAAGTCACGGGCGCGGTCGGATTCTTCAAAGAATTGCATGAGGTGCTTTCGTGGGCGATGCGAGATGGTGGGTAGTGCGAGATTGCGGCGCGTGACGTTCGGCGATAGCCCAGCCCCATGTGGCAACGGGTTCCGCCATGCGAGCGATTTCGCTCGCGCTGGCGCTTGAGGCCGTGCCGTCACGAACGCGCGCACCGATGCCGTGCAAGATAGCGGCGAGGCGAAACAGATTGAACGCCAAATAGAACGGCCAATCGCGCATCACATCGGCGCAGTCGAGCCCCGCCTGTGGGCAGTAGCGCGCAACGTAATCGGCTTCGCTCGGAATGCCGAGCGCTGCCAAATCCGCATCGGCGTAGCCACGCAAAATGCCCTGCGGCATGTGCCACGCGAGGCAGTTGTAGGCAAGGTCACTGAGCGGATGGCCGAGCGTTGAGAGTTCCCAATCCAACACCGCGATCACTTCGGGACGCGTTGGATGAAAGATCATGTTTTCGAGCCGATAGTCGCCATGCGTGATGCGCGTATGTGCGCTTTCGTCCGCACCGTGCGGCACGTTGTCCGGCAGCCACTTTGCTAAACGCTCCATCGCGTCGATGCGATGCGAGGGCGCGCTCACGCCTTGTTCGTACTGCTGCGTCCAGCGGCGGATCAAGCGAGCGAAGTAGCCGTCATGGCGACCGAAGTCTTGCAGGCCCGCCGCGCGCCAGTCGACGCGGTGCAGCGCTGCGAGCACGCGGTTCGCCTCGAAGAAGTACGCGGCGCGATCTTCGCGCGGCACGGCGGGCAGCGTGGCGTCGCGAAAGATGCGGCCCTCGACGAAATCCATCACGTAAAACGCGACGCCGATCACCGATTCGTCTTCGCACAGCACGCGCGTTCGCGGCACCGGCACGCCGGAGTTTTGCAGCGCTTGCATGACCGCGAATTCGCGTTCAATCGCGTGGGCCGACGGCATCAACGCGGCCTTGGGCCCGGGCTTCGCGCGCAACACCCACGCCCGCTGCGCGCTACGCAAGATCCACGAAGGATTGCTTTGGCCGCCGTCGACGCGCTGCACCTGAATGTCGCGCACGAAGTCCGGCAGGCGAGGGCGCAACCATGCCGTAAGCGCGCCGAGGTTCAGGCCAGACGCGGTTGACGAGGCGGGCAAGCAAAAATCCATGCGAATAATTGTCGGACAATACGACAATTAGGTGATTGGGGTAAACCCCGGTTCGACGCGCGGCCTATGACCTATAGCTTTTTGCCTGAAGTGACCGTCAAGCCGTCGATATAGGGCTATTCTGTTAATAGTCGAGATTAAGTTTTTTATCGTTGTAACGACCGCCAAACGGACGATGCAGGCAAAAAGCTGATGACGACGTTTTGTTCACGAACGCGCAGCGCACTGGAGCTGCGCTGTTCGCTCATAATCGTCGCCATGAGCACAAAAAATCTTCTCCTCTCGCAGTTCAAGTACAAGGCCTGGTCGAACGCGGCGCTGTTCGCCGAGATGCAGAAGCTTGACGAGGCGACGCATCCGACCGAGCGGCACTCGGCGATTCGCTTGTTGAACCACATCTACGTCGTGGATCGCATCTTCGCGGCGCATCTGACGGGCGTCGCGCACGAGTACACGGCCACCAACACCGACGAAACGCCGACGCTCGACGCGCTGCATTTCGCGGTGGCGGAGACTGATCAGTGGTACGTTGATTACGTGAGCAATGTCACCGACGCCGCGCTCGCTCAGTCCATCGCGTTTTCGTTTACGGACGGCCTCACTGGGCGCATGACGCGCGAAGAAATGCTCACCCACGTTACGCTGCACGGTGCCTACCATCGCGGCGGCGTCGGGCGCTTCATGGCGAGCGCTGGCGTTCCGCCGCCGCGTGATCTCTACACGATCTTTTTGCATACGAGCGAGCCAAAGCGCCGCGAACGCGCATAGCGGAAGGCTTCCGCCCGCATGTCGCTGATCGCTCCTGATCCGTTCGAGACCGCACGCCTTCGTGTGCGACGTGTCACGCGTGGCGACTTGCCAGCGTTGCTGCACGTCAACAGTGATGACGGCGTGACGCAATTCTTGCCGTACGCGACATGGCAGAACTTGGACGACGCCGAGGCGTGGATGCAGCGCGTTGAAAAAAGTCAGGCCTCCGGCACCGCGTGGCAGTTCGTGGTCGCAGACAAGGGCAGCGACCAAGCAATCGGCACCTGCCTCATTTTTCGCCACGATGAGGGCAGTGCCCGCGCGGAGCTTGGGTATGTGCTGGGGCGAGCGCGTTGGGGTGGCGGATATATGTTCGAAGCGCTGCGCGCATTGCTTGATCAAGCCTTCACGGTGATGGCGCTGCGCCGTATTGAAGCTGAAGTTGACCCCAACAACGTTGCGTCGCTCGCACTGTTGGAGCGACTCGGCTTCACGCGCGAAGGCCGCGCGCGGGAGCGCTGGATGAACCGGGGCACGCCGATAGACGTGGTGACGTTTGGTTTGCTCAAACGCGAGTGGTGCGGCGCTGCAACGTAGCGTTGACCAAAAATCGGGCTGCAAGTGTTTGCTGAGCCCGTGCGTCCGTCACAATGCGCGATCACCAAGGAGGACGAAATGAAATTCAATAGCGCCATGTCCCGCGCGCTTTGTAGCGCGGCGCTTCTGCTCGGAGTTTTTCCGTCGATGACTCACGCCCAAGCCACGCCCACCAACACACCGACCGCGACAGCTGTGGCGGCCGCCACCGCCGCGAAATCCGGTGCGTGGGTCGTTCGAGATTTTCGGTTCCACACCGGCGAAGTGCTACCGGAACTGCGTCTGAACTACATCACAATCGGTGCGCCGACGGGGGAGCCCGTGCTCGTGTTGCACGGAACCACAGGATCGGGCGTCGGCATGGTCAACCCGGCGTTCGCCGGCGAGCTCTTCGGCCCCGGCCAAGCGCTCGACGCGAGCCGCTATTACATCATCCTGCCCGACGCGATCGGTACGGGAAAATCGAGCAAACCTTCAGACGGATTGCGCACCAAGTTTCCGAAGTACAACTACGACGACATGGTCGACGCGCAGTATCGGTTGCTGACCGAACACCTCGGCGTGAAGCATTTGCGCATGGTGATCGGCAACTCGATGGGCGGCATGCAGACGTGGATTTGGGCGCATAAATACCCAGACATGATGGACATCGCTGTGCCCATGGCGTCGATGCCGACCGAGATGTCCGGGCGTAATTGGATGATGCGGCGCTTGATTGTTGATTCCATCCGCAATGACCCCGCATGGATGAACGGCAACTACACCAAGCAGCCGCGCAGTCTGCAATTTGCCTCCGCGTTTTATGCGACCGCGACCAACGGCGGCAATCAGGCGACCTATCGCCTTGCGCCGACGCGCGAGAAGGCCGACGCCTTGCTTGACGAACGTCTCAACGGCCCCTTCGCGGGTGACGCCAATGATCATCTGTACCAATGGGATTCTTCGCGCGACTACAACCCGTCGCCGTACTTGGATCGTATTAAGGCGACACTGCTTGCGATCAACTCCGCGGACGACGAGCGCAACCCGCCAGAGCTTGGCGTGATGGAGCGCGAAATCGCGCGCGTGAAAAACGCTCGCCTTATGTTGATCCCCGGAAGCCCGCAAACCTCCGGTCACGGCACGACGGCGCGCGCCATATTCTGGAAAAAAGAAGTCGGAGAGCTGCTGGCGAGCGCGCCGAAACTCGGTAAGTAACACCACGCACTAATTGCAGGGAGAGCGACTGATGAGCGGATGGTTTCGCGCAGCAAAATGGGTGTTCAATGTCGGCGCGGCAAGCGCATTGTTGACGACAGTCGCGACGGCGCAAACGGCAGGCACAGCGCCGCCCAAAGGCGCGATCGAGCCCGGCGCGATGCAACATACCGAACGCTCGCTCGCGGCGGTTGTGTCGCAGGCGGCGTTGGTGC
>JAKPSO010000825.1 GCA_029571495.1 Pseudomonadota bacterium | reverse complement strand
ACACAATTTGGCTGCACTCAGAAGTCGGACACACGCAAGACGCGCGCCGAGAACAACAGTCTTTAGATTCAGATGCCCCGTTTTCGACGCCTAAGCCTGAGGCATTGCTCAGTCGCATCGTCGAAATCTCGACAGGGCCACACGACCTAGTCCTCGACAGCTTCCTCGGCTCCGGCACCACGGCGGCCGTGGCGCAAAAAATGGGTCGCCGCTGGATCGGCATCGAGATGGGCGAACACGCCAAAACGCATTGCGTGCCGCGTCTGCAAAAAGTCATCGACGGCGAACAAGGCGGCATCAGCAAGGCCGTGAACTGGCAAGGCGGCGGCAGCTTTCGCTTCATGCAGCTCGGCGCGCCGGTGTTTGATGAAACAGGCAGCATTCACCCCGAAGTGCGCTTCAAAACGCTCGCGGCGTTTGTGTGGATGCAGGAGACAGGGTTGCCGTGGCGCGGTGCCGCAACAACCGTTGGCCCTGAGCGCAGCGAAGGGTCTGATGGCAGGAGCGCGCCCGTTCGTGAAACCCTTCGACAAGCTCAGGGCGAACGGAAGGGGCAAACTCAGGGCGAACGGGCGAGCGACGCTCAGGCCGAACGAAATATGCAGAGCCCCCATCTCGGCACCCACGACGGCGTAGCGTATTTTTTGTTGTTCAACGGCATTTTGGGCGACCGCCGGCCGCAGGGCGGCAACGTGTTGACGCGAGCGGTGCTGAGCTTTTTGACCGTGCAGTTTCCGCACGCCGGGCCGCGCGTCATTTACGGCGAATCGGTACGCGTAGGGGCCGACACATTGGCCGCGGCGAGCGTGGTGTTCAAGTCCATCCCGCACGAGATTGAGGCGCGATAAGCATGGCAACGATGAAGCTTCAACGCAAAGAATTTCAGGAGCAAGCGCTCGCCGCACTCGCGAAGTATCTCGATGCGTCGCGCCAGATCGGCGTGCCACAGGCGTTTCGCCGCGAGACGGGACGGCCGTATTCGACCGAGCCGTTCGGCGAGCATGTGCCGTGCGTCTGTCTGCGCATTCCAACGGGCGGCGGTAAGACGGTGTTGGCAGCGCGCGCGGTACCGGTGATCGCGGAGTTCTACGGCGGCGGTGACGCGCCACTGGTGCTGTGGTTGGTCCCGAGTGATGCGATTTTGACGCAAACGTTGAACGCGCTGAAAACGGATGGCCATCCGTATCGCGAGCAGCTCGCGAAGCAATACGGTTCGCGACTCTTGGTGTGCGCGCTGGATGATGCGCCAACGATTGCGCCGACAGATTGGGGTATGCGCGCGATTGTGATTGTGGCCACGTTACAAAGCTTTCGCGTGGAGGAGACGGATAAGCGCCGCGTGTATTCGTTTAGCGAGCAATACGAAAATCACTTCCGCAGCAAGACCGATTTCGAATTGCAGGCGTTGAACGCGCTGCCCGATGCGCTGGTGACGCAGGCAGACTTGGCAGACGCAGAGCGCAGCAAGATGCTCGCCGCGTATCTCGGACGACCAAAACATTCGCTCGCAAATTGGCTCGCGCTGCAACGACCGATTGTGATTGTGGACGAAGCGCATAACGCGAAAACCGATAAGAGCTTCACCACGCTCGCGCGGCTTAATCCTGCCGCGATTTTGGAGCTAACCGCAACGCCGGTTCCGGGCAAAGCGAACGTGATTTATCACGTGAGCGCGCAGCAGTTACAGGCGGAGAGCATGATCAAAATGCCGATCATGTTGGCGGAGCACAAAGACGGCTGGGAGAAGGCGGTGCTGGCGGCGATTCAGACGCGCGGTGCACTCGCCGACGCAGCAGTGAAAGAGCAAAGCGCAGGGCGCGGTTATGTCCGCCCAATTGTGCTTTTTCAGGCGACCAACGAGAACGGCGATGTACCGCCTGAAAAGCTGCGCGCGTATCTGCAAAACGAATTGAAAATCGCGAGCGACGAAATCGCTGTGGCGACCGGCACGACACGCGAACTGGAAGACCAAGACCTGGCCGCGCCAAGCTGTCGCATTGTGTACATCATCACGGTGCAAGCGCTGCGCGAGGGGTGGGATTGCCCGTTCGCGTATGTGTTGTGTTCATTGCAAAACCTTTCGAGCGCAACCGCCGTTGAGCAGTTGCTCGGGCGCGTGCTGCGCATGCCGTACGCCACGGCACGCGGCGAGGCCGCGCTCAATCGAGCGTATGCGCATGTTTGCGAGGCGAACACGGGTTACGCCGCGAAGGCGTTGGCCGATCGACTGGTCGATACGATGGGTTTTGACCCGCTTGATGTGGCCGGGCTTTTAATGTCGGTCGACACGAATTCGCCGCAGTTGCCGCTGGACGGTGGCGATTGGCAAGCTCAGGCTGTCGCACGCGAGCAGGCCGTGGTGACACCGCTTACGGTGGCGCTTCCGACGGACGCGGCGCTACCGGAATGCGCAGCGGAGCGCATCAATGCGTCGGGCGAGCGTGAGGTGGTGCTGCGCGGGTTTGTAACGGTGGAGGCCGCGGCTACGCTCGTTGCGAGCGCGAAAGGCGCGAAGCAGAAAGCGACGCTGCAACAAGACATTGAACGGCACAACGCGGTGGCGCTGGCGGCATCGAGCCCGGCTAACCTCGGCCTACTGTTTGCACCCATCCCACGACTGGCGTTTCGCGAAAGCGCGCAAGGCGAGCTTCAGCTCTTGGAGCGCGAGGAAGTGTTGGCGGAAGTTGAGCTAGATTTGTTAAGCGCGCATGCAATTGAAATTGGTCGCTTTGATATGGCTGCCGCGCCCGAAACGTTTGAGATTTCGACCGACGAAAACAGTGGCCGCGTGAGCTACCACCGCGCGGATGCGGCGCAGATTCCGATGAACTACGGCGCGACGCAACTTGCGGCGACCGACGTTGCACGATGGCTCGTTCAATTGCTCTATGAGAAGCTAAATTTCTTAACGCAACGAGAACGCATGGCGTACTTCACAGCCGTGTTGCAACACCTAGTGGATACGCATCGGCATTCCATTGGCGAGCTGGCGGAGGCGCGGTATTTGTTGGCGCGGCGCTTGGTAGACAAAGTGGAGAGTCTGCGCTCGGACGCTTGCAAGACGCTCTTCAAACAAGCGGTGTTGGATGAGGGTTGGTCGCTTGGGCTTGATTGGACCGCGCCATTTGAGTTCAAACCGACTGTGTATCCCGCGTCAGCCGGTTCGCGCTATTCAGGGCGCTTCAAGTTCAAACGACATTACTACGGCGCAATCATTGCGGATTTGCGTGACGAGGGCGAAGAGTTCAATTGCGCGACGGAGATTGACGCGCATCCCAACGTGAAGAGCTGGATTCGCAACCTAGACTTTGCTCCGGGGTTCTGGTTGCCAACGTCGCGCGGAAAGTTTTGGCCTGATTTTGTGGCGGAACTCAATGATGGTCGGATGGCGGTGATTGAGTACAAGGGCGCGCACTTGCGCGCCGAGCCGTACGAAATCGAAAAGCGCGCGGTAGGCTCGCTATGGGCTGCGAAAAGCGCTGGACGATGCGTTTTTGATTTCGTGTTCAAAACCGGCGACAACGGCGAGAACATGAGCGAACAAGTGAAGCGGCTGCTCGCGCATCGGTAAAGCGGTATCGCGACAAGCGCGCAGTTGCAAGCCGCCAAACACTAATTCCCCAGCAGTTCCGCCACCGCGCACGCGACTACTTGCGTTGCTTTGCGTAGGTCTTCGAGCAGCAAATTTTCGTCGGCGCGTTTGGCATTCGATTCCGGCACGGTGCGCGGGCCTGCGCCGTAAAGTACAACCGGAATGCCCGCTTCGCCGTACAAGCGCGCGTCGGTGTAGAGCGGCACACCGATGGCGGGGATCGGCTCGCCGAACACGCGTTCGCCATGCTTTTGCAATGCGCCCACGAGCTTCTCTTGGCCGGGAAGTGGCTTGAGGGCGTTAGCAAGCAAGATGCGTTTGATCTCGACGCGAATGCCGCTGCGGCCCGCTACCGCGCCTTCGATGATCGCGCGAACTTGCGCTTCGACTTCCGCGGGATTCTCCTCAGGAATCATGCGTCGATCCATCTTCAACACGACCTTGCCGGGAACGACGTTGGAGTTCGTTCCGCCGCTGATTTGGCCCACCAACATCGTGGGAGTGTTGATGCCCGCGACTTTCGATTTGATCTTGCCGAGATCGGGAAGCTTGCCGTAAATCGCGTTAAGAATGGCGTTGGCCGCTTGCAGTGCGTCGTGCCCGGTCTCTGGCATCGAGCCATGCGACGCAGTCCCATGCACGGTCACTTCAAACTGCAAGCAACCGTTGTGCG
>JAKPSO010000817.1 GCA_029571495.1 Pseudomonadota bacterium | reverse complement strand
GCGTCTCAGCGTCATGCACAGTGAACGGGCCGTCAGCTAATTGAAGTGCGGAAAACATCGGATTGTCCGAGCGAAATTCCGCGTGACACGCAAGGTGCAGCACGTCCGCGGTTGCTCCCATATTTCGCAATGACTCCGCGTTGGCGTTTGAACCATCGAGTATGTGAGCATTTTCAAACAATTCTGCAACAAACGCTGCCTCGGCTGCGGCATGAGCGAGTCTCGACGTCTCCCCTAACACGACGGCGCGGCGAACTGCCGCAGGGGGGCGGGCAAGGCCAAAAAGCGCGACACGAGCACTTGCAACCATCGAAACATTCATGCGCTGCGCAAGATACACCTCGCCGTCGTACAACGCCGCAAATTGCAATGACCCCAATTGCTCGTGCGGCACGACGAGCACCCGCGAGCATTCGGCTAGCCGATCGCACAACGGTGCCCAAATCAAATCATGCACTCGCTGCATCGCCTTCTGCGCGCGCTTCGTGAGCAACGGCAGGTGCTGATCCGTGACACCAGCACCGCTGCGACACGTTTCGATCTGAAAACGGGCAGCTGTGATTGCGGTCAGCACGTCGGGCCATGCAGCCAAGCGACGGTGTAACGTAATGCTCTGATTCGTTACCACGCACGCAAACAGCTCGTCGTCGATCACACCATATTCCACGAGCGCTTCGCTCATTCCTAGCGCAGATTGCAACCTGACTGCGCTTACGTCACCCATATCGGTCGCCAGATGCCCTTGAGCATTTTGCGTTGATGGCCCGGTCGTCAGGCGCCGGCGCCTTGCGACTTCTAGCAATTCACGTTCGACTCGGTGGCTTTCATCCATCACTGCTTGCGGGTCGTCTCCGTCGTCAATAAGTTTTTGCTTGCGCCGATATAGCCAACGCAATCGTGCACGCAACTCCGATTCGAGCCTCACGGTTGCCGTTTGTTCTACACGAGGAAGGGCATCCGCGCGCCCATCCGTGGCCTCGGCGTACGGCGACTTAGCTTCTCCTAAGCGTTCGCCAAGTGCGCGCGCACGGAAGCGTTCAAGTTGCAGCAGTACACCAGCCGCGGCATTACCAGACGCGTTGCTATCAGAAGTATTCAGTGCAATTCTTACGAGTTCTTCGTACGGTCGCAATTGATCTACTAGAAACGCGCTACGAAGATCGTCGCCCGGCAGTGCGTTGCGCTGTTCTTCAGACGCGCTGATCGCCGATTCAAACGCAGCCTTGGCCATACGAACGTCGCCACGCGCCTTGGCCACCAAACCCAAACCCACCTGACAGCGCACGTCAATCGACAGAAGGTGCAAGGTGCGCGCTGTATCAAGCGCGCTTGCAAACAGCGACGCGGCGGAATCTTCGTCGCCAAGTTCGAGTGACGAGTACGCACGGATGACATCGGCCTGCGTCTTGCCGGTCGTCAGCATGCTTGCGGAAAATGTTGTCGCAGCCTCCCGCGCTAGAGTGGCTGCTTGAATGGCGTTACCCCGAGCTAGTGCAAGTTCCGCCCGTGCCAGCAGTACAGTTGCTTGACCGGCGCTAATGTTTTGACTTGTAAACAATTCCCAAGCGCTCTGCAACGCGTCAGTGACCATTCCCAACGGACGCCCAAGCGCCACGAGTGTTCGTCCCCGCTGCGTTAAAGCCCAAGCTTGCTCAACGGGCATGTTGAGCGTGCCAAATAACTTGATCGACCGGTCAAAGAGAGCTAATGCTTCAGGTAGCAAGCTCAGCTCAAGATACGCATCCGCCAATTGCTTTTCAAGAACCGCAACGTTTTGCGGCATCAACAGAACGTCATACTCCCGTCGCGCTTCCTCGAGCCCCGCAAGTGCTAGTGAGTACTGCCCTCTGGCTAGGTGCACTAACGCTACTGCCTCGGTCGCGACTGCGTGACGCAACGGTAGACCTTGTTCGGTAGAGCGCCTAATTGCGTCTTCAAAAGTGTTGAGGGCTAGGTCAAATTTTCCGATCGACGAGTACACCTCCGCTCGGCCCGTGCCGCACGCAATTGCGTTGTCGTGATCGTTAACCTGATTAAACAGCGCCTCGGCCTCGTCGAATTGCTGTAGCGCGTCTGTGTACCGATTGCAACGGCAAAACAGATTGCCAAGATTTCCACTAACTTTTGCGGCCAAATGCGATTCGCCCAGTTCGATCAGCACTTTCTTGGTCGACAAACCGCTTTCCGCCGCTCTTGGATGGTCACCCAGAAGCGAAAACGCCATGATTTTGGGCACCTCGGCGTGCGCGGCATTCGCCCGTTGATTCAGTTCGGTGAATTTTTCTGATGCGCCCGCGAGATGCGTGATCGCATGAGTCAGTTTTCCGCAGGTTAAGGCAGCGATGCCCTGAATCCATTGGACGACAGCCCAGATCTCTATCCGCTGGGGAGTTGAGTCGGATGGGCGCGCCGATGTGTGCAGAGCAGTCAATGCATTTGCAACAACGATCACTTTGTTTGGCGCACTACTCCATGCCGCGATGGCCGTGTGCTTCAACGCCCACGCTAATGCTAATCGCTCGTCATCATCGATATTGTTTGGAGGAATCTCGCCCGATTCGACGATTTTTTCCGCGAGCTTTTTGGCCCATTCGGCATGAATTTCTGACGCTGGCATGCTGCTCTTTGTTTGCCTTCGGACGTCTGCTGTGGCCGTCGCGCTATGTGGAAGATGTCAACGTAGTTTAAGGCGGTGGACGGACGTATCGGTTGATTCAGTATCGTGGCGGCGGCTTCCTGCTCCGCATCGCCGACTTGCAAGACGTAAAAAAGCCCGCAAAAGCGGGCTTTTTGGTGTTCTACGCTTTCGGAGCACATGGGTCAAGCAACGCCACTCGAAGGCGAAACCTGGTATGTCTGTTGCGCCAATAGGTCGCAACCGCTAAACGCACCACAACTGACTTTTGCCGCCGCCGATTTGGTCAAGCACCGAATCATCCAGCTCAATCAGCGCATCCGTTTGCGGCGCATCGTTGCTGCGTTGCGCTGCTTTGTCCATCAGGTCTTTTGCGAGTTGGATCATCATGTTCTCCAGATAAGTGATGAGCGCTAGCGGTGCTCATATGGCCGTGCGGCATGGTAGCGGGGGGGGGGCGAGTGGTCAATAGGTGCAACGAGATTCACGGCTCGACAAGCTCACCACCAGCAGAGTGGAAGTGTCGCGCGACAGACGGTCTGCCGACCCGCTGGTTCAGCCGCGCCCACCCACCTCGATCGGCGGCAGCTCGACTGCGGCGTTATTGAGGTGAAGCGTCATCCAATACGTGCCCGCGCGCAGGTTGTCGATGCGGAAGCTGCCTAGATCGTCCAAATTGGTGGAGTGCACAAGCCGTGCGGATTGTTCTTCGGTGTTGACCGAGAGTTCCACGGCACCGTTTTCGTCGGGGCCGAGGATTTGGCCAGCTAGAACGTAGCTGTCGTTGGCGCTGACGATGCGGACATCGATGTCTCGTCCGGGGGCGCTGAACATCATTTGGCGCGTCTGGGTTGAAGCGGTGGCGCGTAGTCCGAGCGCTGTGGGGCTTTGGGCCCAGCTGTCAAAACTCAGCACCGCGCGAACTCGGTTTAGCACGGCATCGGCGGCCTTGCCTAACGGTGACGCTGCGGTCGCCGGAAACAGCGCAACTGCCGAGCGCACCCATGCGGCGGGCGCGTCAGGCATGTCCACGGCCGCCTTGACCAAGCCGGAAAATTCGTCGTCGTTGAGGGTCGCAATCGGCTTCATGATCGGGATTCAGCAAAGATTAAGCTAGCCAACAGAGTCGCCAGCGAGCGACAAAATACATCGAATCGCAGAATTCTCAATTTCACGGTGCCTCCGAACTTTCCACGAGCTTGCGCAACTTGCCTAGGCAGCGAGCGCGCGTCGGGCCGATGCTCCCGACCGGCATATCCATGCGTCGCGCGACGTCTTCGTACGCGATTTTGTCGTCGTCGTACCGATAGAGCATGGTTAGAAGATCGCGGCAGCGGGTGTCGAGGCGCTCAAGTCCGTTACGCACCATATTGTGTGATTGCGCGGCTTCAAGTGCCTCATCCGGCAACAACGCTTCGTCGGCGATGTCCCACTCGCCTGACGACGCGTCGGAGGAGTCGTCGTCATGACTGGTGAGCGTGACGGTTCTGAGCCCTCGTTTGCGCTGCAGCAGGGCTTCGCGTTTTGCGGTGGTGACTATCCACGCCTGCAAGCGCGTGGGATCGGACAGTTTTGGCAAATGCTCCATGAGACGAACAAAGACCGTCTGGAAAACGTCTGCTGCCGCGTGCTCATCGAGCCCAACGCGCCGCACGATGGTGTACACCAGCCGTTGATAGCGCTGTACAAGCGCGCTCCACGCGCTCGCATCGCCGCGGCGACAACGTGCGACAAGCGCGGCGTCGCCATCGTTTTCCGACAATTGTTGCTGTTCAGCCATAGCAGAAGCATAGCGCGGCTGCATGCACGGCAAAATAGCGGTATGCGTCCCGCCGATTCGCCCCTACCTCCCTTTGATTTGCCAATCGTGATCAAGCCGTCCGATATCGACGAACAGGGGCATGTCAACAACGTTGTATACCTTTCGTGGGTGCAGGACGTTGCTATTGCACACTGGAACGCGCTGACAAGCGCGGAGCAGCGCCAGAAGTACGTTTGGGTCGCGCTGCGGCACGAAATTGACTACAAGGCAGAAGCCGTCTTGGGCGACGCGATCATCGCGCGAACGTGGACGGGAGTGGCACAAGGCATGCGCTTTCCGCGGCATACGGAGATAATGCGCGGCACCGACGCTAAAGTGCTGTGCACGGCTGTGACGCAGTGGTGCCCGTTGGAGCGCGCGACAGGCCGCCCGACGCGGTTGCCACCAGAGATCGCGGCGTACTTTGGCAAGTAATTGGCGTTGGCGAGTTCGGAACAAATACAAAAAAATTGAAACGGTAGTTTTGGAGGACAAGACGATGACGGTACGGTTTGGCGGCGGTTCTGTGTCGCCTGGAGGATTGGCACGCGCTTCAGCGCGTTGGGCGCTTGCCGCTGCGGCGATGGTCGCGGTGGGTTCCGCACTCGCAGCACCTGCCGTCGACGAGTCGGCGCCAGAACGTCGCCCCGTGAAAGTCGTCGCTCCAGAACGGCTGAAGATCAAAACCGCACATGGCGAGACACTGGTACCTGCGTACACAAGCTCCGACATCAATAAGGCGCATCCCAATCTAAAACGCGCTGTGATCATGGTGCATGGGCGCTTGCGCGATGCGGACAAATATTTTGATCTCACGATGCGCGCCGCGAAGACGGCTTCGGCCTCGGGTGACACGTTGGTGATCGCGCCGCAATTTCTGAACAACGCCGACACAGCGCGCCACGACCTTGCCGCGAATGTTGCACGCTGGAAAACCGAGGCATGGCCGGCGGGCGAACCAGGCAAAGCGCCGTTCGCTCTAAGCTCGTTTGAAGTGCTCGACAGCATCATCGCGCAGCTTGCTGATCGCACACGTTTCCCGAATCTTGAACGCATCGTTGTCGCCGCGCATTCGGGCGGCGCGCAATTTGTTCAGCGTTACGCCGTGGTCGGGCAGGCCGACAAAGTGCTCGCTGCCGCGGGATTGCAGCCGTTCGCTGATGGAGCAACGACACCCCCTGACGCCGCGAAAGTGATGCGAGTGCGCTACGTCGTGGCCAACCCTTCGTCGTATCTGTACATGGACGCGACACGCCCGAGCGCGTCGACCCATTGCCGCGAGGTCAACCATTGGCGTTACGGATTCACAGACCCAGTGCCTTACCTGCAAGGTGATGTCAAAGCCATGCAGCAGCGGTATGTGACCAAGCGCGTCATCTACATGCTCGGCGGTAGGGATGTCGACCCGAATCATTCAGCGCTTGATAAGACTTGCATGGCCGAAGCGCAGGGCGCATTTCGCCTTGAGCGCGGCAACAACTACTTCGCGCACATGCAGAAGTTCGCGGCCGCGCAAAATGCAACATTACGCCACACGCGCGTCGAGATCCCAGGCGTCGCGCACAATGCCGATCAAATGTTCAATTCGGCGTGTGGGATGGCGGCGCTCTTTGACGCACCAGGCTGTGATTTGAAATTGGTTGAAGCGCCGTCGACACCGGTTGCGGCGACGGCTTCTGCGGCAGTCGCTAGATCGCGTTAACCGACAGCGCTGACGTTTGTCGCGGCGTTACTGCGATTGCGATTGACTCTGTGACGCAACTTGCGGAACTGGCGCTGCAGTCGCGGCTTCTCCCAACGGCGTAACGGTCACCGCCACAGTCAACTCGTGCGAGCCCCCGCCGCGGATTACGCCACGTAGTGGTGGAACGTCGCTGTAGTCACGCCCGTACGCCAGCGTGACATGACTTTCCCCGGCGACGCAATCGTTCGTCGGATCGAAATCGAGCCATCCCGCTTGGGGGCAGTACACACTAACCCACGCGTGCGAGGCGTCGGCGCCCACGAGGCGGGGCTTGCCGGGCGGCGGCTGCGTCAGCAGATAACCGCTTACGTAGCGCGCGGCCAGGCCGAGCGAACGTAAGCCCGCGATCATGACCTGCGCGAAGTCTTGGCACACGCCCTTCTTGAGCGACAACGCTTCTTGCGGTGGGGTGGTGACTTCGGTCGCCTCGGGCGAATACTTGAATTCCGTGTAGATGCGATGACAGAGCGCTTTCGCCAGTTCGTAGACCGGCATCGCGGTCGCGCTGGTTTCGGACGCGTATTTTGCGAATACGGCGTGCACAGGAGCGAGTGGTGACGGCTGCGCAAATTCACGCGCCGCGTCAAAGCTTTGCCCGGCGGTGTAGAGCATGTGCTCTGCGACCGCCTCCCACGCCATGCTCTCTGGCACGGTGACGCCCGCGAGCTTTCCGGTCATGGTCGCCGGCAAGGTGGGCGTGACGACTACGCTCACGGCGGTCACAACAAGCTCTGGATGAGGCGTTGCAAGCTCGAAGTAGACGCGCTCCTGTCCGTAGCTATCGCGGCTGTGCGCCAAGGATGCGGGCTTGGGCTCGATAGATATCTCGTGTGAGAGCACCTGCTGCTGCGGTGTCACGATAGGCTTTAAGTGCGCGATGTGATGCGCCTGTTCGACGGCGTAGGCGTACTCGTAGCGCGTTTCGTGTGTTACGGAAAGCTTCATGCGCCCACCGCCTGAACATTGGCTTCCGCATGGCTGAAATAACG
>JAKPSO010000813.1 GCA_029571495.1 Pseudomonadota bacterium | reverse complement strand
TCGTTGGCGGCGGCGGAAACGGTTGAAGATTCATGCAACATCGGAAACTCCTAAAAAGCGTAAACGACAGAAATGTTTCTGAGCGCAATGCTTACAGAGAATTCGCACGCTGCCATTCGGGTTTGTTCGGGGTTGAATCGAGCGGCGAGGCGGTCGGTGGCTCTGCCGTCGGCGCGTGCAACGTTGCCTTTGCCCGCATTGCGTCCGTGGTCTCATGCTCACCATCCGCGCGCCAACCGGGTGGCATCACGAAGTAACCGACGAACGCGCGAAGGCTGCGTGCTGAAAGTAGATCGCGGCCGAGCTTGAGCCATTGGTCGAACTCAACGCGTAGCGGGTTGTAGCTCGTCATCGGCACGACCAGCCCATAGCGAATCGCCACGTTGTTACGCTCGGCGCGGTAGGTGCCGAACAGGCGATCGAACACAATCAACGCGCCGCCGTAGTTTGCATCGAGATATTCGAGGTTCGCGGCGTGATGCACGCGATGCGCCGACGGCGTGTTGAGCACGTATTCAAGCGGGCCGAGCTTCGGAATCCACGTCGCGTGAATCCAGAATTGATAGAGCAAATTGAGCGTCAGCAACTGAAACACGATCTTTGGCGGAAAACCGATCCACACGAGCGGCACGAAGAAGAGCGCGGTTCCGGAAAACTTACTCAGGATGCCGATGCGGTACGCTGCTGAAAGATTGAGTTCGTTCGGTGAGTGATGCACCGCGTGGTTGCACCAAAACCATCGCACGCGATGCGCCGCACGATGAAACCAGTAGTAACAAAACTCCTGCCCGATGAACAGCGCCAAAATTGGTAGCCAACCGTCGAGCGCGATCTTCGTGAGCTGGTGTTGCATCGCCCAGATGATGAATGGCGTTGCGATCGAGGCAGGAACGAAGATTTGCGTCGCGATTCGTGTGACCAAATCGAGCACTGATACGCCCGCCGCGCGCCAATCGTAGGCGTGCTTTCGCGAGAGCACCACGGCCTCGATGAGCGAGAACGCCACGATGAGCGGCAACACGACGGTGAGAAGATATTTATCGATTTGATTCATAAGCGAGACTGCGGCCGCGCCGCGCGTTTCCACGCGCTGCTACGGCTATGAACTGTGAACATGACGAAAGTTTCGCTTGCTCTCGTCGCGCCGTGCGACCGCTGCGACGGATCGTCACCTATGGGCGCGAACGGTCACGGCTGCGCGCAATGAGCCCGTTCGTCTTGCCTCCCCTATGCCAGTAGGGGAGGTGGCGCGCAGCGCTGGAGGGGTCGGCAGTCGTTGGAACTCTAGTTCATGTCGAATTCAGCCCCTCCGCCCCGTTCGGGGGCCTCCCCTGCAACGCCGGGGAGGCCCGACGCGCTCTACGCGCCGCTTACCCTTACTTCGCTACGTTCAAGAACGGTATCGGTGCCCCGGCATAGATCGCTTCGGGCAGTGCGCCATTCCACTTCTCGGCCTTCACTTTTTCGACTTCGATGCGGCGCAGTTCGAGCACGTCTTTGTTCTTCGCGAGTGCGTCGTTTTGCACGCGCAGCGCTTCGGCTTGCGCCTTCGCAATCGTGAGGTTTGAGTACGCTTCACCATCGGCGCGCGCCTTTTGCGCGTTGGCTTCGGCCTCGGCAATCGCGACCTTTTGCTTCTGCTCCGATTCCACGGTTTTGAGTTTGTTTTCTGCACCGAGTCGCAGCTGTTCCTGCGTCACCTTCTCGTTAATCGCGTGCATGTACGAGTCCGAGAACGCGAAGTTGCGCATGTCGATGTTGATGACTTGCGCGCCATAGAGCGAGAGCTTTTCACGCAGCGACGCGCTGATGTCCGCCGACACTTTTGCGCGTTGTGCGATCAGGTCCGGCGCTGTGTATTTCGCGGTCACTGCCTTGAACACCTCTTGTGTCGCGGTCTGCACATACGACGACAGATTGCCGTCGTGTGAGTACTTCTCGAACACTTCCGCCACGCGGTCGGTGGCCGTGCTGTAGCGCACGGTCATGCTGACCTTCACGGGTTGCGTGTCGCTCGTGCTGCCTTCGGCGTTTTCGATGTCTGCCTTCTCTGCGCGGATGCTGAAGTTCGAAAGCTTCTGCCACGGTGGCAACACGGCGAGGCCTTCGCCTTCGATGCCGACGATCTTGCCGAACTGTGTCACCACGCCGCGGCTACCGGTCGGCACCGAGTAAAACGGCCACAGCACCATGAGCGCCATGAGTACAACAAAGCCCACGACGAAGCGTGCGACGACATTGCGCGGCACGGTAAAACGGGGTCGATCAGAGATTTCCATAATCAATTTCCTTCTTGTTTGAGTGATGGCGCTGGCGCGACGTTCGCGCTCGGTATGCACCGTGCTCCGCAATGGATAGACGCAATCCTTCCGAGCGGAGCGCCGGATGGGTGCGTAAATGCGAGGGATTCGATGGGTTTTCCGGCGGCGCGCTCACGA
>JAKPSO010000777.1 GCA_029571495.1 Pseudomonadota bacterium | reverse complement strand
GCGTTTCGCTTTCAGGATTGTTTCGACAACGCGCACCCGAACTATGCTGGCGATGTCGGCATCGGCATCAATCCGAAGCTCGCTGCGCGCATCAAAAACGCGGACGTGGTGCTCTGCATCGGCGCGCGCTTGGGCGAGATGACGACTTCGGGCTACACGCTGTTCGACGTGCCGCTGCCGAAACAAAAACTCATTCACGTACACAGCGACCCGAACGAGCTTGGACGCGTGTATCAGGCGGATGTGATGATTGCCTCGGGTGTGAATGAGTTTTGCGCGATGCTGGGCTCGACGTCGTCAACGCGGGGTAACGCCACCGCTACGACCATTAGCGCGGAACTCAACGCGTGGCGCAGCGAACCGCCGCTCTATAAGAACCGCGCAACGCCGGCCAAGCTCAATCTCTGGCAGGTCGTGCAAACGCTCAAACGTCTCGCGCCCGTCGATTCGATCATCACTAACGGCGCTGGCAACTTCGCGACGTGGGCGCATCGTTTCTGGCCATACGCGGGCGTTGAGTCCTGCGGGAAATCGCAACTTGCGCCAACGAGTGGCGCGATGGGCTACGGCCTTCCCGCTGCAGTCATGGCGTCCATCGTTTCGCCCAGCCGCACGGTCATTAACTTCGCGGGCGATGGTGATTTCTTAATGACCGCGCAAGAGCTCGCGACCGCTGCGCAGTATGGCGGCGCGCCAATCTGCATCGTGTTCAACAACGGCATGTACGGCACGATCCGCATGCATCAAGAAAAGAATTTTCCAAAGCGCGTCATCGGCACTCAACTCACCAACCCCGACTTCGCAAAGTACGGCGAAGCCTTCGGCGGTGTGGGCTTCACGGTGACGACGAACTCAGAGTTTGACGCCGCATTCGCCGCCGCGCTCGCACACACTCGCACCGCGCGCAAACCGGCAGTGATCGAACTCAAAGTCGACCCGCAAGACCTAACGCCAGGCGCGACGATGGATGCGATTACGGCGGCGGCGATGAAGGCGTAGCGGTTTCGCGCGCAGGACGGAAAGTAAGTGCCGTCCCTCGGTTCCAGGTGTAGGCGACGACTTGGCGTCGCTTCATGCCGCGCCTACAACGTAATCTGCCCCGGCCAAAGCCAGAGCGCACCCGCCGTCATCACGACGTAGCGCAGAAATTTACCGAGTGCTCCGTAGAGAAAACACTGCCAAAACGGAAGTTTCAGCCACCCGGCGACTGTCGCCAGCGGGTCACCGATTACCGGCAGGAACGCGAAGAAGCAGGCCTTAGGGCCGAGACGTTCTAACCACGCCAGCGCCTTCGCGTGCACCGACGCGTGCTTGTAATTTTCGTACGCTTTCTTCGCGCCAAAACCCATCCACCAATTGATACCGCCGCCGAGCGCGTTGCCCAACGTCGCCACCAAGATCGCGGGCCAAAACAGTTCAGGATTGAGCTTCACCAACCCGAACACGGCGGGCTCGGAGCCGAGGGGAATGAGCGTCGCCGACACGAGCGAGACCACAAACACCGTCGACAAGCCGAACTTTGGCAATGCCAAAGCCTGCAACACTCCGAGAAACCAAGATTCAATCATCGCGCCATTTTGCCCTTTTGGTTTCGAGTCTCGCGACGGCGTTTGGTTTCGTTCGCGGTGTGGCTGGCCCAATTCCAACGAATCAGCTTTACTGCACCACAGGCTAGCAGGTGGGCATTGCAGCCACTTTTAATGTTAAGTCGACTAGAGAGAAAAAGTCATGTAAGCGCCGTAAAACGGTCGATGCAGCGATAAAGCCAATGCGCGACTTAACGGTTGAAACTGATCGCGCTGAGCGCGCACGCGAGACGCGCGTCGCCGACGCCCTCGACGTACGCTACGCGCGCGTTCGCTGCGAGAAGCGCGCGATCGATCGCAGCGTCCACGCGCTGTCGCGCGGCCTCGCCATCACGTTGCCAATCGGGTGTCCACGCAACGTCCGTCGTGGTCTTGAGCGTCAACGTGTAACGCGCGTGGAGCGCCGCAGCGCGCGCGTACAAGCTGTCGTCAGAGAACACGATCTCGCTGTAGACCGCGGTGAGCAGCGGTGCGGTGTCGCAGATCACGTAGGGCGCGCCGTGCCGCTCAGCGGTTACGAGTGCAGCGCGCTCGTGTATCACCTGTGTTTCGAGAATCAGCGCTTGTTCATTTCGCGTTGGCGTGCGCTGCCTCGCGTCGCAGAATTCGCGCAGATACTCAGGCACCCACGGCGAGCGAAAGTGCTCCGCGAGCTGCTGCGCCAGCGTGGTTTTTCCGGTGCTCACGGCGCCGATGATGCAGATAAGTTTTGGGGGAGGCACGAGGGCGTTGTTCGTATTCGCGATATAGCTTGTCACTGCTGTGGGAGCGGCGGAAGCCGCGATTTCGGTCATTCGCGGCTTCCGCCGCTCGGACCCGAGCGCTCGTCGTCGCGTGGCACAGCGCAAGATGACGTCAATCGCCGCTGCCAACCGATCCAACCCCACACGGCGAGCGCAAAGAAAATTACGTAGAGCACCGCCGTGAGATGCAGCGCCTTATAAGTAAAGAGCGCAACACTCACCGCGTTGACAACGAGCCACACAAGCCAGTTTTCAAT
>JAKPSO010000773.1 GCA_029571495.1 Pseudomonadota bacterium | reverse complement strand
GCGTTTCGTCCCGGCAAGGCCACGCCGTATTACGGCTACGGCTACAAGTTTTGGATATTTCCCGGCTCGTCTCGACGCTTCGCATTGCTTGGCGTGTTTGGGCAAATGATCTTCGTCGATCCTGCGCTCAAACTCGTGATGGTGCACACCGCCGCCAACGCAACGGCCAAGTCCGGTCAAACCAGCATGGCGCGCGAGGCCGACGCGCTGTGGCGTGGCCTAGTACGTCACTATGGCGGAGCTTGGTGAATCTGACGCGAACTACTCTACCTTCGCGCCATTCGTAAACCACGCACCAATTTTCGCGCGCTCTGCGTCGGTGATTTGTGTTGCGTTGTTGAGCGGCATGATGCGTGACACGACCGCTTGTTGGTACATTGCCTGGGCGTTCTTAGCGATGAGTTCCGGCGTGTGTAGCTGAATGTTTTTCGAGATGACCTGCGTGTTGTGGCACATCATGCAGCGTTGCTCAACAATCGCGCGCACTTCGGCAAATTTCGGCACATCGGCGCTCGCGGTACTCGGTGGTGCTGGCGCGATCCACGCAGCAACCGCCAGCAAAATTGCGCCGCCAAACGCAAAGTATTTGTACTCGATTTTGCCCTTGTGCTTGAGGACAAAGAACTGGCGAATGAGCGCACCAGCGAGCATGATGGCCACGAGCACGAGCCAGTTGTTCGGCGCGCTGTAGGTCATGCTGTAGTGGTTCGACAGCATCGCGAACAGCACCGGAAGCGTGAAATACGTGTTGTGGACGCTGCGTTGCTTTGCGCGCATGGGATGAATCGGGTCCGGCTTCTCGCCAGCCTTCATCGCTGCAACAGTCTTTCTCTGGCCGGGGATGATGATGTGCGCGACGTTTGCGGACATCGCCGTCGCGAGCATTGCGCCCGTGAGCAAAAACGCGGCGCGGCCCGAGAACAAATGGCACGCAATGTAGGTCGCAACGACTACGTATATGAACACCGCGATGCCGACGATCAAGTCGCCGTTTTTCTTCTGGCCAAACACTTTGCAAATGGTGTCGTACACCACCCAGCCCATGACTAGGTAGACAAGCGCGGCGCCGATAGCCGCACCCGACGAGCCCCACGCGAAGACGTTTTTGTCGATGAGGAAAGTTTGCGCGTTGAAAAGGTACAGCACTACAAATAGCGCGAAACCACTCATCCAAGTCCAGTAGCTTTCCCAATAGAACCAATGCAGGTTTTCGGGCAATTGCTTCGGTGCAACCATGTACTTCTGCGGGTTATAAAAGCCGCCGCCGTGCACCGCCCACAGCTCGCCATCGACGCCTTTGTCTCTGAGGTCGCTCGCCGTTGGTTTGGTCAGGCTGTTATCGAGCCACACAAAGTAGAACGATGATCCGATCCACGCGATGCCGGTGATGACGTGCAGCCATCGAAGCAGGAGATTGAGCCAATCAAAAATGTAGGATTCCATGAGATGCTTCTGAGTCTGTAGGAGCGGTTTGGTGCGACCTTGTGAATTAAACCAACGAACCGTGGGGCGGCTGATCGCGGCCGCCGCCGCTCCCACAGACGGTGACTAACTGCCGCGATATGTCGAATAGGTCCACGGCGAGCAAACGAGCGGCACGTGGTAATTCCCGCCGTCTTCTGCGATACCAAATTCGATAGGCACGACATCCACGAACATGGGATCAGGCAGCGTCATCCCCTTGCCGCGAAAGTGCTCGCCGACGTGAAATACAAGGCGGTAGCGACCACGCTTGACGTCAGCATCCTTCAGCAAAGGGGCGTCCGTGCGGCCATCCGCGTTGGTGCGAGTTGCTACCAAGAGCTTCGGTTCTGGATCCAGCGAATACAGTTCGACGGCCACGTTCGCGGCCGGGCCGCCATGTACTGTGTCGAGAATGTGTGTCGAGAGTTTTCCCACGTTGGCTAGTCCGCAATGATGTCGAGCAAGCGCAAGCGCGCGATTTCGCCCACCTGCATCAAGTTGTTGTTGAATTCCATCGCACGCGTGTTGAGTTGGCGTGATTTGATAGCGCCAAAAATCGCGCCTTGCGTGTTGTTGCGCGCGGCAATGATGAAGGGGAATCCAAATTTCTCGCGATAGCTCGCGTTGAGCGCACGCAGCTGCGCCACGTCGTCTGCGGTCATGGCAGATAACCCCGCTGCGGCCTGCTCACGCGTCGATTCGCTCGTCAGCGTGCCTGCGGCGGCTTCCTTGCCGGCGAGTTCGGGATGGGAATTGAGAAGTGCTAGCTTCTCAGCGTCACTCGCTGATTGCACCGTCGCTACAAGCGCCGCGTGAACGCTCGCGCGCGATGCGAAGCCACTCGCAGGTTTCAGCGCGAACGCACGCTCCGCGATCCACGGCGAGTGCTCGTACACCGCGCCGAATGCGGCGGAAAACTGAGCGGGCGTGAACTGGTTTATTTCTTGTAGCGTAGCCATCAAGGTAAAAAGCCGTTTCGTTTTTGTTGTAGGCGCGGACTTGGCCGCGCTCGGTGGGGAAGCGCGGCCAAGTCCGCGCCTACACACATTCAACGCATCTTAATGCGCATCTGCCTGCTTCGCAGCGGCGACGGCGGCACTGCTGTCGCCGCTTGCACCGTTGAAGAACAGATTGAGCAATACAGCCGCGAGCGAGGAGAGCAATATGCCCGACTCGATCAACGGATGAATACCGTGTGGCATCCATTGCTTGAAGTTCGGCGCGATGAGTGGAATCATGCCGATGCCGATCGACACGGCGACGATCAAAGAATTGAATCGATTGCCCTTGAAATCAACGCCCGAGAGAATGCGAATCCCCGTCGCGGCAACCATGCCAAACATCACCAAGCCTGCACCGCCGAGCACGACCGTCGGCAGTGACTCCACAAGCGCCGCCATCTTCGGCAGCAAGCCAAGCACGATGAGAATCACGCCGCCAGCGACACATACGAAGCGGCTCTTGACGCCAGTCACTGCCACGAGCCCTACGTTTTGCGAGAAGCTGGTGTAAGGGAATGTATTGAAAATGCCGCCAATCAACGTTCCCAAACCGTCCGTACGCAATCCACGCGAAAGCGCTGCCTGATCGACCTTGCGGTCGGTCATTTCTCCTAACGCGAGGAACATGCCCGTCGATTCGATCATCACCACGATCATCACGAGCGTCAT
>JAKPSO010000757.1 GCA_029571495.1 Pseudomonadota bacterium | reverse complement strand
GCGACGTGTTGGGCATCACACAGCGAAAGCCTGTGTCGCTGCGGTCCCGTAGATGCCAAAACTGTAGGTCAAGCGTCGAAACGTTCGGCGGCAAATCACGCTTGAGTCGTTTCAACGTTGACGAGCGCAATGCGCCGATCGTTTCAATCTCCTGCACGTCGGTGTAATCGTAGGCCTCGCCTTCCAACCCCTCAGCAATTTCCGCGGCGTCGTACGTCATCGCGACAGCGACACGGTTCACGCCGTGCGTGGCGACGACGCGACCGCGGTCGTCGTTGCGCTGGCTCGCGCGCGCCAGTGGCTTAAATTCGGGGTCGATGCGAAGGACAGCGCTTCTCAATCCCAACACCGGATTTTGCGAAAGCGAGCCGCCGAGCGTCACGTTGCGACCGCCGTCTTCGGACTCCACCTGGTCGAGCCACGCCAATGCTCGCGCGTGAATGGCCGTGGCGTCGCAATACAAATATTGCCCGCCGGCGGCGACCGCGTGTCGCGGCACGAGCCCGTCAGCGCCCGCGAGATTGATCGCAAAACCACCGTCAACGCTCGGTCGCGCGGTCAGTCGCGCGTCATGCGTAAATTCGTTGAGCTTTCGAAACAGCAAATGAATTTGCGACGGGCTGTAACCGCCCGCGTTGCCAAGGCGCATCAGGAGAAGCGTGACAAACGTTCGCGCGGGATACGTGTTCTGTCCTTCTTGCTCATAATCCGCCACAGAAACGTGGTCAACCCCAAGATCGCAGGCTTTCCGAAAGACCAGATGCGTTTCCGCCCAAATTCCCGGAATCCATTCCTCGTGTCGATACAACCTGTAGCGGTAAGCCATCGATCGAAACCAGAAGAACCGCGCCGCGACGCGCGCATATTCCGTCGCCGCGCGGCCCGCGACAGAATTCGTCGCCCGCGAGAGCGCTACACGGTACGAGTCGGCATAGCGCATCGCCCAGTCATAACCGGCGTCCCACAGACGATCGCGCAGCGAATGCGACTGCAACGAAGCCGCGAGGTAGTCCCGCTCAAGCCGAGTGGTGAGCGCGAGCGTTCGCGCATCGAGCTCCAAGAGCGGCGCAGCGGTTGTTGACTCGCCATACTCTGCATCGCTCACGTATGAGCGCAGTTGCGTGCACACCGTATCGGCAGCGGTGAAAATATCCCTGTCAAGCGACGACGCGAATTTACGTGCCCCACCAGTCGAACCGAGCGGTCGGGAGTCTGTCAAACTTGAGAGCCAACGTAGCATGCTAATCCGAAGTTACACGACCGGAGGAATCCGATCATTTTTATCAAAACGTAGAATAGCGCGCCGAGCATTTCGCAGCAAGCTAAAGCGTCACCCGCAATAGCCCCGTGCATAGATTTCGTACAGGTTGTCCACGACAATCGGTAACAATCGTTGTTTCCCCTGCCGCCTCGCTGCAAAAACATAGAGTTCAATACCGCAGGCGTTTTTCGCGCACAGCCGATCGCGCATTCTCATCCACCCAAAAGTACCATCCATGAAACTCCAAAAAACCCTCACCATTCTCGCGCTGGGCCTAACGTCCGCCGTACCATTCGCGACGAGCGCGCAGACTACGGCAGCCGTCGCGCCCGCCACGGTCGCGGCGCCTACCAAACTGACCATTATTGACCGCAAAATCGGTGACGGCGCGCTCGCGGAAAACAATGGCCCAGTGGCCGTGCACTACACCGGCTACCTGTGGGACGCCACTGCGCCGGACAACAAGGGGAAGAAATTTGACTCCTCCATTGACCGCGGTCTGCCTTTTGGTTTCATCATCGGCGCGGGCCGTGTGATCAAAGGCTGGGATGAGGGCGTCGCCGGCATGAAGGTGGGTGGGCAACGCACGCTGATCATCCCGCCGGATAAAGCCTACGGCACGCAAGGCGTCGGCCCGATTCCGCCCAACTCAACGCTGGTCTTTGATGTCGAATTGATGACCGTCGTGGGCAAGACACAAAACCCGAGCGCAACAGCATCGCCCTACGTTCCACTGAAGAAGTAAGCCAATGAA
>JAKPSO010000755.1 GCA_029571495.1 Pseudomonadota bacterium | reverse complement strand
CCGTTTGTTCACGTCTTCAAACGGCTGCAAATACGGCAAATGCACCATCAAGAAAAACGCCTGCTCGAACGGATCGACGATCTCCGCCGCCATGTTGATCACGATGCCAAACAATTCTTCAAGTCGCTGCGGCAACGCAATCGGCAAGTAAACGCTGCCGCCGATGTCCACCGCGCGATGCCGAATGCGACCGCACGCGAGCGGGTCCGCCATCAGCCCGTCCGAGAGCAATGCATGCAGCGCGATCACCGTGTCCGGCGTGAGCGCCGCGCGCAACGGGTCGTGCACAAGGTACTCAATCGCCGCCTTGTGGTTCAAGATCATCTGCGTCTCGAGCGCGCCCTTACCGTCCGCCGCTTGCCCCGCCTCGATCAAGCGTTCGGTATCGAGTCGCGTGTATGTGTTGCCCTCAAGCTTCGACGAAGCCCACGACAAATCGATCAACAATCGATTTAGGATGTCGCGCACAAACGTCCCCGCCGGCGCATCGGCCGCGGGCGAGCGACCCAGCGCATGCAATTGCGCCCGCAACTTGAGCGGCACATACGCCGTCACGTTCGGTTGATATTCCTCCAAGAACTTCACCTGATATCCCACAGGCCGACGCTGCTGTCGCGGGCGACGCACCAGCGCGCGAATCTCCGCGCCCTCACGCGAGAGCGCTATCGAGTTTTCGTTCGCGCCACCGCCGTATTCGCTCGACGGCTCCGCCACGAAATTCGTCTCAAGCGCAGGCTCAGCCGCACGCACAACATACCGAGTCGCCCGACCCACGCCCGTGATCTCAACACGCCCCGCATCAACAAGCTGCGCCAACCGGCGCTGCAAAGTGCGCCGAGAAATATCGTTGTTCAACGCAATCAGGAGTGCGTCGATACTCGCGCCGTCGCGCGCCGCTGCGACGGCGACAGCGACTTCGTCAAGCTCGGTTTGCGATATGTTTTTTGGCACGAGAAGATTGGTTTATTTGGCGCGTAAGCGAATTATCGCGCCAAATAATATGGCGTGCAACAGGTTTATTTGGCGCAAAATGAACAACAAGGCAATCATGCGAACGCGCTGCGCGCGCACACGACGGCATAAAAATTCTTCGAAGGTTTGGCGATGGGAGTGAAAGAATGGAGCGGAGCCTCTCCAATACGTATTGCCTACGCTTGGGCCGCGCCTGATGACCAAAGACGAGTGAACACATGCACGAAATCATCTGCCCGCATTGCCACAAAGCATTCAAGATCGACGAAGCGGGGTACGCGGACATCCTCAAGCAGGTGCGGGACGCCGACTTCGAGCACCAATTGCACGAACGGCTGGAGCTCGCCGAGAAAGACAAGCTCACTGCCGTCGAGTTGGCGAAAGCCCGGCTCGCCAGCGAACTGCAAGGAGCCGCTGCTGCCAAAGACACCGAGATTCAGGCCCTTAAAGCCAAGGTTGATGCGGGCGAGACTGCCCGCAAGCTTGCGGTAGCCGAGGCTCTCAGCACTGTCGAAAAAGAGCGCGATGCCCTCGCCAATCAGCTCGCCCAGGCGAAGCTCGACAAAGAAGCCACAGCCCGACTCGCCGAAGCGAACATGCTCGCCGAGCTGCAGAAGAGTGCCGCCAGCAAGGACACGGAAATCCAGGCGCTCAAAGCACAGCTCAACACCACCGGGCTCAATCAGAAGATCGCGCTCGCGGACGCACTCGGCACGGTCGAGAAGGAACGCGACGAACTCAAGAGCAGTCTGGCGCGCGCCGCGCTTGAAAAGGAGCTCGCCGAAAAATCGCTCAAGGACAAATACGAAACGCAGATCAAAGACCGCGACGAAGCCATCGAACGCCTGCGCGACATGAAGGCCCGCCTCTCTACCAAGATGGTCGGTGAAACGCTGGAGCAGCATTGCGAGACCGAATTCAACCGCATCCGCGCCACCGCCTTCCCGCGTGCCTACTTCGAAAAAGACAACGACGCCCGTGGCGGCAGCAAGGGCGACTACATCTTCCGCGACAAGGATGAA
>JAKPSO010000740.1 GCA_029571495.1 Pseudomonadota bacterium | reverse complement strand
ATCAGGAACGCCGAGCACGTGGTACGTCGCGCTGTACACGACATGCCCGACAGACTCGACAGCCGGCACAGAGGTAACCAACGCCAACTCGTATGCGCGCGTCAGTGTCGGCGCCAACGCGCTGACCAATTGGGCGAGCACCCAGGGCAACACATCAGCGTCGACGGGAACGAGTGGCACGACCAGCAACTTGGCGACGATCACCTTCGCCACTGCTACGGGCTCCTGGGGCACGATCAACTGTTGGGGTCTGGTCGATTCCGGCACCTACGGCGGCGGCAACCTGTGGATTTACGCAGCGGTGACGACGCCACCGACGATCACCAACGGGTCAACGGCGAGTTTCGCAATCGGCGCGCTGACCGTTCAGATCGACAACTAAAATGCTTCGCGACGAAATTCTTGCCAAAGTTCCGCCGGGAGTTAGGTCCGGTCGCGATGCGCAAGCCATTGCCGACGTGCTCAGCGTCGGCAGGACTCGCATCGTGTCCAGGACGGTCACCGAGCGCGACATCCTCGCTGAGTACGCCGACGGTCCAATTGCCGGCGACGCCGTACTGCGCAAGATCGAGGCGTTCAGCGAATCGGCGCATCCTCTGGCAAGCGTTGTGCGGCGGGCTGTTGGATGGCTAACCCCAGGCGTCGGGATCGACATCGGGCACGCGTCAACACGCGCGCTGATCGATCAATTGGCCGCGGGGGGCGTGATCACCACTGATGAGGCGGGAAAGCTCGAAGCGCTTGCCGTGATTCCTGACCCTGTAAGCGAATTGGACGTGCGCCGAGCGATCTGGTCAGACGACGGCACTTATACAGTATGACAGGCTGAATACACATGAAAAAACTGTTCTGCGCACTGCTTCTCGCCGCGGCGTCATTGGCCGTATTTGCTGTCGACTTGACGCCGGCGCAAACCGCATCGCTCAAGGCCGCCATCATCGCCGACAGCAACCTGTCGGCACAGAAGGCGACGCGCGACACGCAGGCCATCGCCAACTATCTCAACACCTCAAGCACATTCATCGTCTGGCGCACAGCTGTGTCGCTTGATGAAATCATGCGCGGAGCTATCGACTGGACGCGCGTCGATAACCTCAGTGTCGGCAAGGCGCGGGTGTGGGACTGGATGGGGCGGCTCGGCAATCTCGATTGTTCAAAACCAAACATACGCGCGGGAATCGATGCGGTATGGGTCGGAACTGCGGCAGACTTGGCGGTACGCGCCACTGTCTACGCGCAATGCAAGCGCGCGGCGACTAGGTTCGAGAAGGTCTTTGCCGCCGGCACGGGAAGCGACGCGACGCCCGGTTTGCTGGTAATCGAGGCGACCATCGACGAGTTGACGATCCGACGCCTGGCATGGTCGGACACCGGGGACTGGCTACTGTGAGCACCGCGACAAAAACCGCTCGCACAATCGTCGCCTCGGCGAGCAACGGAGCAGGGTCGACGACGCGCGGAAGGCTCGACCTCACAACAGCACTCGGTGGGTTGCTGACGATGAAGGTGACCAACGGCGCCACCGGCCCGTCGGTTCAGTGTCTGGCGAACGTTCTTGTAGCGCACAACGCCACGCAGCCCGCGGCCGGAAGCGCGGGCACGGACTGGAAAACGATATTTTCCGCTGGCAACGGTACCGGGAACAACACGATCGGCGAATGGCGGGTCGACGTGCCTCTGGGGACGATGCAGTTGGAGGTTGAATTCACCGGCAACACCGCGCAGGCGGTCACCGTCGAGGCGTATTTTTCCGAAGTTACCAGCATTTCATAGGCCGGGCCGTGATCCTCTCCTATCGCGAGCCCTGGACCGAGCAGCCGCCGCAGTTTGATGCGGTCATCGATCTGTCGAATCCACTGGTGCCCGGCCTCGTGTTCGACCTTGGTCCACCTTCAACCCTCAATTTTTTCAACACAGTCGACGGGAAAAAAGCGACCCGGTCACCTGGGGTGTCTTTGTCACCGCAAAAGTATGGCAGCGGGCATACGGTCACAGCCGCCAACGACAATTGCATAGACTTCAGCACCTACCCGATACTCACGACGTTTCCGTACTCGATCCTCGTCGTCACGGACGCGAAAAACGAAGCAGTCCGTCAGTGGGTATTCAGTACGCGGAGGATGTCCGGGTTCTATGAAATGGTTTCGCTCGGGC
>JAKPSO010000730.1 GCA_029571495.1 Pseudomonadota bacterium | reverse complement strand
AGCACCACCGCCATGAACAAGTAAATGAGCATCGAAGCAAGCGCCGGTCCTGCCGCGTCCGCGGTGTTGCGCTCGAAGAGTGTTCGCATAATCGTCGGCATGAAGGCTCGTCCGAGCGTGTCGACGACGCCGACGATTAACGCCGCAAAGAACGCGCCGCGAATCGAACCCAATCCGCCGATGATGATGACGACCAACGTGAGAATCAACACCGGTTCTCCCATGCCCGGTTGCACAGAGACGATGGGCCCCGCCATCACGCCGGCCAGCCCCGCCAACGCCGCGCCGAGCGCAAAGACCAACGTATTGAGCCACTTAATGTTTACTCCGAGCGCGGCCACCATGTTGGCATTGGTCGCACCGGCACGAATGAGCATGCCGACACGTGTTTTTTGGATCAGTAGGTACAACCCAAATGCGACCGCGATGCCCGCGCCGATAATCGCGAGACGATAGCTCGGGTAGGTGAAACCACCGATGTCCACCGTTTCGGACAGCGCCGCGGGAACTTGCATGAAGATCGACGATGGGCCCCAAATAATTCGAATGAGTTCGTTGAAGAACAGAATCAAACCGAACGTGGCGAGCACCTGATCAAGGTGATCACGTTCGTAGAGCTTGGTGAGCGCGAAGCGATCCAGTGCGAAACCCACAACGCCTGCTCCGACAACCGCGGCAACGAGTCCGAGCAAAAATGAATCCGTCTTCGCGAAGGCTGCCGCGCCGAAGTACGCGCCAAGCATGTACAGCGAACCGTGCGCGAGATTCACAAAGCTCATGATGCCAAACACCAGCGTCAGTCCAGCCGCGAGCAGGAACAGCAGCACGCCGAGTTGTAGGCCGTTGAGAAGTTGCGAAAGAGCAAGTTGAGCCGTCATAGCTTTACGCACACCGTCCGAATTTCGGAGTAAAAGTCTAGCGAGTGCTCGCCGCCTTCGCGGCCGATGCCCGAAAGACCGCTGCCGCCAAACGGTACGCGTAAATCTCGTAGCCACCAGGCGTTGATCCACACGGTGCCGACTTCGATATTGCGTGCCATACGATGCGCGCGGGCCAAGTCCTTTGTCCACACTGTGGTCGACAAACCGTAGCGCGTGTCGTTCGCGCGGCGCACGACTTCTTCTTCAGTGTCGAACGGCGCTATGTTGCAGCAGGGCCCGAAGATTTCTTCGCGCATGACCGACGCGTCGTCGGAAAGGTTGGTCCAAATCGTGGGTTGAATCCACGCGCCTTTGCTGAGATCGCTCGGCATCGTTGGAATTCCGCCGCCGGTGACGAGCGTCGCGCCTTCATCAATCGCGCGCTTGAAGTACGACAGCACCTTGTCGCGGTGCTCCATCGAAATCAGCGGCCCAAAGGTGGTCGCCGCGTTCATCGGATCTCCGATCACGAGCGCTTCGGCCTTCGCCTTCAGCGCCGCGACGAATTTTTCAAAGATTGGGCGCTCGACAAAAACGCGCTCAGTGCCGAGGCAGACCTGGCCGCTGTTGAGATACGCCGAGCGCGTGATGCCGTCGACTGCGGCATCGAAATCACAGTCGGCGAAGACGATGCCCGCATTCTTTCCGCCAAGTTCGAACGACACAGGACGTGTGCCTTCAGCGGCGGCTTTCATGATCGCGGTGCC
>JAKPSO010000727.1 GCA_029571495.1 Pseudomonadota bacterium | reverse complement strand
GAAACCACGCTCTTTCGCGCGCTGTGGCTCATGATTTTCCTAGGCGGCACCGGCCGACTGCTCTCACTCGCGCTGGCAGGCATGCCCTTCACGCCGTTCGTGGGGTTCACGGCGCTCGAGATTCTCGGCGCGCCGTTTTTTTTTGGTGGCAGAGGCGGGCGGCGCGGGATCAGTAGTACCCGCACGATCCGTTGAAGAAAGACAAAATCTCGGCGCCCGTCCGCCGAGTCGCGGTCGTGCTCGTTGCGTTGCTCACCAAACTGTCTCCGCGGAAGCCCAACAAGAAGCGCAGGAACAGCAAGCCGTCGGTTTCTGCGTTGACCTGCCCATCGCCATCGACGTCATAGCCACTTAACTGCAAGTCCGCAGCAATCTGCGCCGCGGTCTTGGGCACGCAAGCGTGGGTAGCGTTCGCCACCAGCGCTGCGCCCTGAAGGCCCAGCATCCGGCGCAAGATCAGTATCCCATCGGTCAAGGTCAGCACCGCACCGTCGCCATCGACGTCGAGCTTACAAGCGTTTACTTGATGGCGCAGAGATACGTACGCAGTCGAGTTAACAACACCCGTGACGTCACTAAAGTGCACGGGCGAGCCCGGGTAGTTGTAGATGTTGACGCCTGGTTGCGGCACAAAGTACACGTCACCGCTCATCCCGGCCGGTCCCACACATTGCCAGTTGGCGCCCGATTCGTAGATTGCGCTGCAAGTAACACCAGCCGTTGGCGAGCAAATACTGCCTACTCCCGGCGTCGACGCGTAGCCCCGGACGACACCACCGGCCACCGTTGTGAACGAAAGCGCGGCTTGCGTCGCCGCCAGCAAATCTTGGTTCCCGGCGAAGTTCGCAGTAACCGTATTCGCGCCGAGTGCCGCGCTCGGAATTTGGCAGTCAAAGTACGACCCAGCCCAACCGGTGCTAAACGAACCCATTTGCTGCGCGTAAGTGCATGCGCCAGCACTGAGCACAATCGAGCCCGCCGACACGAAGCCGGTGACGTTAAGGCCGGTCGCCGTCAGCACCGAAACACGCAGCTTCACGCGGTCACCCGCCACGAATGTATTGCTAGCGGCGTCGGCGGTCAGCTGCAATGTGCTGGCCACCTTATTCAGTGGCAAGGTGAGCGGTGACGCAGCGGAGCCAAGATAGGTTTGCGGTGACGACGAAACCGTAAAATCCGCCGTGATCGGCATAGCCGACGCAATTAACAACATATCGCACGTCGCAGACATCAGCGCTCCCGCCACTGTGTTCGAAACGCAGGTCGACGGAGTCACATAATTCGCTGGCCTAGGGCCTTGCAATCCGTACGTCACTGGGCTGCTAGGAGTGGACCCGTCGACGCGAGCGCTGATGCGAACTAGCGAAAACGCGGAGTGAGGCCCAGGCGTTTCAACGGTGAGAGTGGTCGTAGTGGCAGCAGCAACAAAAGAAATGCTAGGTGATGTAACCGCCGCAAATCCATCGGCGCTAGCGGACAGTGTCACGCCAACTTCGACCACGTCGTACTGCAACGAGGAAATGGTGCATTGGCTTTCTCCTACTGCAATCGTGCAGGTCAAACTGCCATCCAAATTGCCGGTGCCATTGCCCACCGTGACGCCAACCACAGTGGCGCTCGTCGCCACAGCGGGCGCATCAGCAGACGTTCGCAGACCCACAGTCACCGAAAAGAGCGCGCGGTATTGCACTGCGGCCGCGGGCGTAGTCAGGAACTTTAGCTTCAGCGGTGATGGCACCACGGCACTGAGTTGGATTCGCCGAAGGCTGACCGCGCGCGGGCCTAGTTCACTTCGTGGCGCTTCGCCCAGTGCGATTAAGTCACCACTTGGATCAAGTCGCGACTCAGTGAGTCCAGCAATCGGCGCACTGAGCAACGAGGCATGCCGCCAAAGTTCCGTGCCGGCAGACGACAGCGCCCATGTCACCGGCGCGAGCCTCTTTTGGCTGCTAGACGACGCAAGTGCGTAAATCGTGCCGTTGGGAACACTGACGATTGAGGTCACGCACTCACTACTGGTGGCTATCAAATCCGCAGCGACAGTCCAGCGCTCGTTGCCACTGGATGTCCACGCGCTTACTTGCGAGATGCCCGTATCGGCTGCTTCACCCTGCGCGCCGTACGCGCATCCGCCAGCAATAACTCCGCCGTTGGCATCGGCGTGAAGTGCTTTGATCTGGAACGTCGGTCGCTGCGGCAGTGATGTCACCAGCCGCTGCCACAGCATCTGTCCCGATGCACCAATCTTGTAGACGCGGCCCTCCCCGCAAGTCTCCGTCGCGACAAGCATTTCGTCGGCAGCGGTAAAGGTAACCGCCGAGACTGTGTCATAGCAGCCTGGCGCATCGAGTGTTGTAGTCGAGAGCACACTCCCGGTCGGTGAGACACGAACTACCACAAACTTGCTCGTGGTAGACGAGGTTCCAAATACCCACGTATTGCCGACTGTGTCGGACGCGAGGTACGTCGCACTGGAGACGCCAACACTCGTTTCGTAAACACCCACGCCTGCAGATGTGACCCGCCCGACACGATCTCCGGTCGTGTAGGCAATGTCGCCCGACCTCATTTCTGTCACTGCATGCAAGTTGCCATAGCCTGCGTAGTTAGGGCTAGAGTACTGCCACTGCAAAGTCCCGTTCGGACTAAATTTTCTGACGCGATCAGTCGTGTTATCTGAAATAACCACGCGACCGCCGTCGCTGGTAAATGGCGCGCCACAGTCACTCTGAGCCGCAGTGATCTCGCCCAGTAACGCGCCGTTGTTAGCGTTAACCTTCGTCCACGTATGGGTTGACGAATAGTCAGTAGCGCTAGAGCGTGCCCACCACGCCGCGGGGCTCGACGCCGCGACTCCAGGATAGAGCTGCGGGCCAGAGGCAGCGATTCGCGGCATCAAACAGTCGCCACGCACCATTGCACGGGCCGGTTGCAAAGTGGCGGAATTGGTCCAATCCGGTCCCGTGGGTAACGCGAAATACATCAGAGTACTCGCCACCGCCGTCGTAAAGTACCCGGAAAGGTTTGCGTCGAACGCCGCAACCACGCCGCCTGCGACAGGAAGCCAACCCGTAGGCACTTGTGAGTCGTTAGCGGTATATGACTTTTGCATCGCGCCGACGCTGCCATCGACGGCCGATATCGGATACAGCGATGCCGTCCTTGTCGACGTCGCGTAGTTGCTGGTGTAGCCGACACCGACAATGCCACCGTCAACCAGCAGCAGTTGGCTGAGTGTGGTGAATTGTCGTTCCCAAAGCACTGCGCCCGACGCTGAAATTTTCGTGAGGCTCAGAGGCGCACTCAGGTAACTCGCTGGAGCAAATCGTACGTACGTGCTATCGCCGTCGCCAGCCAATAGGCTTACGGTCCCAACGCTCGCGGAGAAACTTGCGGGTGTGCTCCACAGAACCAAACCGTCGGGTTGCATGCGGGACAGTTGCACGGTTACGCCGCTTTGCGTCGAGGTGGTGGAGCCGATGACCAACTGCTGGTTTGCACGAGCCAATACAGCAGCGTAACTCTGTGTCGCGTTCCCCACTGCAACCTTGTTAAGCAATGTGCCGTCCGCCGCGCTCCAACGGAGCAGCGTGTTGCCGCCAACTTCGAAATAGTTGCCTGCTGAATCGACGCCAGACAACGGTTGGTTGGAATACGAATTGGGGTCCGGCGAAATTCGAACCCAACGCACAACGCCCAGCGGAGACACCTTGCGAATAGCGCGCGGCGATCCCTGACCGATGTAGATGTCACCATCCGCGGCCTGTTGCAGAGTGATGGGCGGGTAGCTGTAGTCGACCATGCAGTTTTTGCTGCGCGAATCACCTGCCGCGGAAAGGTTTTCAAGGCAAAGCCTGCCGGAGCCATCGGAGTAGGCAACCGACGCCGAATTGTCGCTATGGGCGAACACTCCGCGCGCGATCTGATAGTAAGCAGTACGCCAGCGGACCCAAACGGTGCTCCCGGCAGACGAAATTTTTGAGATGCGAAGCGCATTGGATTCGCCGTCGTTGGCCAAGGCCACAGACAGGGTCGACCCGTCGCTGAGCTTTACCGCTGTCGTCCCCGTTAGCGCCACAGGCGAGGCTGCCGTTTCGAGGATACTCGTCCATTGCACTTGTGCTGCGGTCGGAACAGCACACAACACCGCATACGACACGGCCAAAGCGGCGAAAATTTTTTGTAATTTCATTCGTGTCTTCGAAGGCAAGACCGCACCAAATTTTGTTGGAAACGACATTTCACCAGATCGCCGTACCGTCGACAATGAACTTTATGAGCATCAGCTTTTTCTTAGGGGCGTCAACAGCACTACGTGTTGACGCAATTTAAGCCGATGTCGAGTGAGCGGAAAAGCGAACCACGAGGCCCGCTAGACGATGGTTACCCCAAGAAAGTCATTGGGCCCCGAGCATGGACAGAACGTCGGCGCGCCAAGCCTTCGATTGCGCCCGACGGCCGTTCGGCTAACTCAGAGCGAATCGTGAGCCTACTGATTCCCCGGCCCGTTGCCCGGCGTTTGCATTGGTGACGCATTGCGCGGCTGCGGAGCTGGACGCGGTTGCGGCGTGGGTTGTGGGCGCGGTTGTGGCTGCGGCGTCACATGGGGTGGGCGCTGCGGTTGCGGTTGTGGACGCACGACTGGTGGGCGGTTGTCTGGCGGACGCACGTTAGGCGGGCGCGTGCCCGGTGTGTAGTTGCCGGGCGGCCGTGGGTACGGTTGGCCGTTGAACTGTGGCGGACGGACTTCGGGGCGATAGCCGGGAGGCGGTCGATTGCCGGGACGCCAGTTGTTCCATTGCGGCTGCGTGCGATACCACGAGCGGTCGCGGTAGTTGTCATTCCAATAGTTGCCGAGCATGAAGCTCAATATCGGCAGAGCGAGCGTTTGTCCGTTGCCATAAATCGGCATCGGCTGACCTTGGTAGGTGTAGTCAATATTTTTTGCGTAGACCCAGCCGCGGTCGTTGCCAGCGGTCACATCACACCATCGGTAGTCCTCAAGGCAGCCATTTACATAAACCAGCGAACCGGCGGGCACCCACGTGACGAGCGGGTACCCGCGGTCGGGCCCGGCGCGCACGTTCACATCTTTGTTGGTGACGGCTTGTTGTGCGTCGGCGACGGGGCTGAGCGCCAACACAGAACTCGCGACGGCGAGTGCGGAATAGAGACGCGGAACGTTCATAGGTGACAGACTCGTTTCTGAAAGAGTCGTCACTGTGCGCCTTTCTAACGTCCGCGACAAGTGTTCAGATCAAATATTCTCCACGTCGCGCCTTCGTCCTACGCAACGCCGTTGCTGCCGCGTGCGGCAGCGCACACTTGTTGATGCTAGGTCGACGCGCTGGCCGGAAAACGCAGTCGAAACGTGCTGCCGTGCTCGCCGCTGCTCGCGCCTTGCACGACGCTTTCGATCTCGAACTTCGCGTGATGGCGCTGCGCGACGTGCTTCACGATCGCGAGGCCGAGGCCCGTCCCGCCCGTCTCGCGCGAGCGCGAACGATCGACCCGGTAGAAGCGCTCGGTGAGACGCGGCAAATGCTCTGGCGCGATGCCGACGCCCGAGTCTTTCACTTCAACTGCGATGTCGTTCTTCTCGGCGTCCGCAAATACGTGCAACGAAATACGACCACCAGTTGGCGTATAGCGCACTGCATTGGAGAGCAAATTCCCCAGCGCGGAGCGCAGTTCGTTGGCGCTGCCCGATATTTTCAGTGGCGCAATGTTTGCCTCGAAGGTGTGCGCGCCCGCAGAGAGCGCCTCGGCATCGGCGAGCACGTCACGCGCGATGTGCGACAAATCGACCACGGCTGTCTCGGGTGGCAACTGGTCGTTTTCCAGTCGCGCAAGGATCAGCAAATCTTCTACCAAGCGGCGCATGTTGGTCGTTTGCGTCGCGATCATTTGCAGGTAACGCGAGCGTTCATCGTCATCGAGTGGCAAGTCGGTGAGCGTCTCGACAAAACCACCGACCACCGTGAGCGGCGTGCGCAGCTCGTGCGACACATTGGCCACGAAATCTCTACGCATGCGATCAAGGCGCTCGCGATCCGTCACATCACGCGTGAGTAGCAATCGCGCGCCAGCGCTGCCGCGTTCCAAGTGAAACAAAATAGTCCGTCCACCTGAAGTTACTACCGGCTCCGGCAACGATTCATCGTTCAAGTACGCCGCAAATTCGGGCGAGCGAATCAGTTGTGCAATTGGCTTACCCATATCGCGAAACGCGTCGAGCGAATGCATCACCAGCGCCGCCTGATTGCACCACACGATGCGACCGCTGTCATCGAGCAAAAAGAGCCCGTCCGGCACCGCGTTGGTGATCTGCTTTCGCTGCGCGATCTCGGCGTCACGATCTTTCAGGCTCTGCTCGCCTTCCTTCAGCCGAACGCGCACGATGTTGAGCGCATCATCAAAAGTACGGCGCACACCCGCGGGTTCTTGCAGCAATTCAATGGCTGCGGTTTCCTGGCGCAACACCATGAACAGAAGTCGTGCGCACATCAAGCCGAGCACCACCACTGCAATCCATGGCGTCCACACGATTGAGAGAACGACGGACAGGACAGCTATGGCGACGACGATTTGGGGCAGACTTTTCATGCGCGGAGTGTAGCGGGCGAATATTGACGCGTCCTGACGTGGCGCAACGAGCGTCTATCGCGTAGGCACTATTTCGGCGGTTTCTTGCGCAGGCGATAGCCACCGCCGCGAACCGTTTCAACCAACACATCGTGACCTGACGGTTCAAGCGCGACACGAAGACGCCGCACATGAACGTCCACTGTGCGCTCTTCGATGTATACCTGATCGCCCCACACGCCGTCGAGTAGCGCTTGGCGCGTCAGCACGCGATCCGCGCGTGTCATCAAGAAACGCAGCAAGCGAAACTCCGTAGGACCCACCTTGAGCTCGATGCCGTTGCCAGTGACGCGATGCGCGGCAGGTTCCACGCGCAAACCCGCCACCTCAACAGGCTCATCCGTGGCCTCGGGTGCCGCGCGGCGCAGCAGTGCCCGAATGCGTGCGATGAGCTCTTTCGGGGAAAACGGTTTGGTGACGTAATCATCGGCGCCCACTTCGAGGCCGCGCACTTTGTCGTCTTCATCGGCGCGCGCCGTAAGCATCAAAATCGGTAGGTCTTTGGTGCGATCATCCTTGCGCAGTTCTCGCGCGAAGTCGATGCCCGATTTGTCCGGCAGCATCCAATCGAGCACAACGAGATCGGGCAGGGTTTCGTCGACGACGTCGCGTGCATCGAGCACAGCATGCGCAACTTGCACCGCGAAACCCGCGTGTTTGCAATGGAGCGCAACAAGCTCCGCAATCGCGGGCTCGTCTTCGACAATCAAAATGGTGGCTGGCATAGTTGAGGTTTTATGACAGTCATGTGACGCCGATATTACAGCGACAGCGCGGCGGTTTCGTCTTCTTCCCGCGTCTCTTCGTGCGCAAATTTGTGTTGCCGCAGATAGGCATCAATGACCGCCGGATCGTTGATTGTGCGCAGCGCCGAGTACGCGGCCTCGGCTTCGGGATACACGCGGCGCATAAAGTTGAGCCACTGTTTAAGACGCCCAGCGCGATGCTTGCGCTCAACGCGCGCTGAAACTTGCGCCCAAAATTCGTCGATCAGAGGGCGCAAAGTAGCCCAAGCAACGAGCGGCGTTGTCAAAGGTTTTGCGCCGCTCAATGCGGCACGAATCGCCAGCGCAAGACCGGGGTTTGTCACTGCGCCGCGCCCGAGCATGATGTCAGCGCATCCCGAAACTTCGCGGCAACGCAACGCGTCATCCACGCTCCATATTTCGCCGTTGGCCACCACCGGAATGTTCACCACTGAGCGAATGTCGTGGATGCGTTCCCAGTATGCTGGCGGCCGATAACCGTGTGCCTTGGTGCGCGCGTGGATGACGAGCTCTGAGGCGCCGGCATCGGCAATGGCCATCGCGCATTCTTCCGCGCGCATGTCGTCGTTGAAGCCCAAACGCATCTTCGCCGAAACCGGCACCTCCGCCGGCACCGCGCGGCGCACGGCGGCAACGATCTGCGTGAGCTGCATCGGGTCTTGCAGAAGCATTGCGCCGCCGCCGTGACGATTCACCACTTTCGCGGGACAACCAAAATTCAAGTCGACACCGGGCGATCCCAACTCCGCGAGGCGCGCAGCGTTCTCCGCAAGACAATTCGCGTCCGAGCCCAGCAACTGCCCGCGTACAGGCACGCCCGCGAAAGTGCGGCCACCGTTCTTCAACTCAGGCATCACGCGCGTGAACGAACGGTTGGGTAGTAAGGTGCCGGTGATTCGAATGAACTCCGATACGCAGCGATCCACACCGCCCACGCGCGTCAACACATCGCGCAGCGTGCAGTCGAGCAGCCCCTCCATCGGCGCAAGAAGTATGCGCGTAGGGACGCTGTTGCCCGTGTGGGAGCGGACTTGCCCGCGATTAACGTCAGCCGCGCAAGGCATGGTCATGGCCGCGATCCAGCGTTGCTCGTGAATTCGCTTCCACTATTCGGCGCACAATTTCCATCCACGCACCGGCACGTCGCCCAACACAATATTTCCGCGGCGCGTGCGCGTAATGTCGGCGCGCCATTCTTGGCCGTCGCATATCGACGAAAGAATGCCTTTGCCGAGCGTTGCCGTGATGAGTCGTAGCGCGTTGGCGTTGCGCTCGTCGGGCGCAATCGTGACGGCGCCCTGCAACGCTTGCGTGAGTATCGTCACCGCGTCCACCGGCGGCGGCGCGCGAAAATCGATCAGCCAGGTTTCTTCGACATCGGCCGCCGCGAGGCGCCGCGCGAGCGCGGTGTCGGTGGTGTAGATCACAAGCCCCATCTCGCGCGTCGACAGACGGCCTGCGACGCGCAAGCCTTCGCGCGGCAGTTGCGGCGCTGCTTCGCCTGCGGCGCAATAATTCTCTGGCGTGAGCAGCGTCATCGCGGGTGCGCCGCCGAATTCATCGGCAGCGGACGTGAAACCGCGCGGCTTGTTCATGATCACCGTCACGGCGTTGTCGAGCTGCGCTTCGGCTTCGCGTGAGAGGCGAATCTCGGCGTTCGGCGCGGCGCGGTCGCCGGGCACAACGACGCGGCCGTCCACCATCACCCAGCCCTTTTCGATCATGCGGTCCGCTTCGCTGCGCGACGCGATGCCGCGCTGCGCCATGATTTTGGAGATGCGGATCGGTTCATTGTTGTTCGAGTCGAGGGACAAATTGGGCTTTCTTGTACGGAACATTACGCCGCTGCACGCGGATGCGGGTGGGAGCGGTGGAAGTCGCGAAATGGTCGAGTGATTCGCGGCTTCCGCCGCTCCCACAGGGACAATCGGACCGTGGCTTACTTGCGCGACGCCAAATTCTGGAAAAACGCGGCGACGCCTGCTTCACCCATTTTGCGCGCATCGGCCAGCTCGCCGCCGTTGGTCGCGTACACGAGTTCGTTCGCGGGCGTTGCGATCACAATCGAGGGAATGCCCTTCTTGATCACTTCGCCGTACGGTTTTACGACGTCAAGATTTTTATTGAAACGACCTACGTCCACTTTCACCACCAGGTAGTGCTTGTCGAGGAGCGCTGCTAGCGCGGGCTTTTTGAATTCGCCGTCGAGCATGATGCAGTCACCACACCAGTTCGCGCCGAACACGATCATCGCCTGCTTATTGTGCGCCTTTGCGGCGGCGAGCGCTGCAGTCACCTGCGCCTTCGCGTCAGCCGCCTCGTCGTAGGGACCGTCGGCGGCAAATGCGATGAGAGAGGTCAGGGCGACGAGCAGAGCGAGAAAGCTTTTCATTGCGGTTAAAGCGCAGCGTTGAAGAGGCCGCGAGGTTACCCCATTCAGCGTCGAGCGCTCATGCGTGCGCGATGCGCAATCGGTCTGGGTTCCCGCCTTCGCGGGAATGACAGGCGAAAATTCGGTTAAAGTTACGGCTCCGCGGGTGTAGCTCAATGGTAGAGCTGTTGCTTCCCAAGCAACTGACGAGGGTTCGATTCCCTTCACCCGCTCCAAACGCCCTTTTCGGGCGTTTTTTGTTACGCCGTGCGTGCGATGCACAGCGAGTAACTTTTGCTCGCTAACGACCACTGTGCGGTCGTTGCAGGCAATAACGACGATAAGTCGA
>JAKPSO010000564.1 GCA_029571495.1 Pseudomonadota bacterium | reverse complement strand
CGGGCAACCGCGCGAGCACCAAGTGCACGATGTTTTCCGACAGGTTGTGCTCGCCGGAACTGATGAAAATTTTGTTGCCAGTGATCGTGAAGCTGCCGTCGCTGTTTGGTTCGGCCTTGGCACGTAGCAGGCCGAGGTCCGTGCCACAGTGCGGTTCGGTGAGACACATCGTGCCCGTCCACTCTCCGCTCGTGATCTTCGGCAGGTACAGCGCCTTTTGCTCCGGCGTGCCGTGCTCGTGCAAGCACTCATACGCGCCATGCGTTAGGCCCGGATACATCGTCCACGCTTGGTTCGCCGAGTTGAGCATTTCGTACATGCCCTGATTGATGATGAGCGGCAGCCCCTGACCGCCGTAGGTCGGGTCGCACGAGAGCGCGGCCCAGCCGCCTTCGACAAATTGTTTGTACGCCTCTTTGTAGCCCGATGGCACTTTCACTTCGTGCGTGGCTTGGTCGAGCGTGCAGCCTTCGCGGTCGCCCGATTGGTTCAGCGGGAACAGAACTTCGGTGGCGAACTTGCCCGCTTCTTCGAGCACGGCCATGATGGTGTCGGTGTCGCTATCGGCGAACTGAGGGATGGCCGCAAGTTCCTGTGGCGCATTGAGCACCTCGTCAATCACGAAACGCAAATCGCGCAGCGGTGGGGTGTAGGTAGGCATAGCAGTCTCCTTTTTTGGGGCGCCTACATCGCGGCCCGTGGCAAATGCACGCAGCGTTGCTTGCTGCGATTTGGATGCTGTGCATTGTGACGTACGGTCGATTCAATTTATCGTTTGAAACTTCGAAAACGCGAAGTGTAGAGACTTCACTCTATGCAAGCTGGCGAGATTGCAACAGGGGAACGACACTCTCAGGCACGAACAATCTTCGTACTCGCGAAACGTCAATAGCTTTTCCCAGCTATCCACCGATACTCGGCGCCTATAGCCACTTTTTATCGAAAGTCGACTTATCGCACATTTGCGCCTTAAGCCTTACAAGTCAATCATTTCCCGCAAAAGCTGCCACAGTCCGCGCCGTTGATTCAGTTTTTTCGGAGACACCTTTTCGGGCAACACAAATGGCCCAGCGATAACATCAACTGCATGGGCACTGGCCCCGCACACTCAGCCTGAACGCCGCGTCGCATCCCTCGAAATAGTTCGCGCCTATGCCCATCCTCACCATTGCAATCACCGCTGGCGTGACGATCTTTGCGGTCATCACGCTGGGTGCGTTGTTGCAGGCGAGACGACGAACGGCGCTTCACGCGTCGCTCACCCTGATCGCCGAGGCAGGCGAGCGCGGCGATGAACATGCGCTGCGCGAAGGCCTCAATAGCCTCCCCACCTCGCTCTCACCTATTCGCACGTATTTGGTCCGCACCTCCGGAATTCGCAACGCGCGCGAAACGCAGCTCGCAAAATCGGCCGACGACCTGCACCGAACGCTTCGCGCTGCCCTTGATGCCGTCGTCACAATCGACGGCATGGGGCGCATTTGTTATTTTTCGCCGTCCGCTGAAGCCATGTTCAGCGTTACGGCCAAGCGCGTCGTTGGCATGCAGATGTCGCGCATCATTATTCCGCCGCG
>JAKPSO010000702.1 GCA_029571495.1 Pseudomonadota bacterium | reverse complement strand
TTGAGTTTGATGTTCATGTTGTTGCGTTGGTAGAGGAAGTTAGTAAGGGAGCCTGCTGCGACCGTTGTTGGTTCGGTGCCGGTCGCAGCAAGCAGCCTGAAATTAATGGACTGGGGATGCTGTCAATAGACAGCGGACGGCACGCGGGGTCAAATGACCACACCTAGTGTTTGTGCTCATCGGGTGGGCTTTTCTGTTGAGCAGCAGGTGCCGACACCGGAGTCAGTTCAAGCAAGGCCGCTGGCGTTTTGATGCCGCGTGTGGACGTGCCGCTCTCGGGAATCGTTGCCCAGTTGTTCTCGCCCTTTTCGCATCGCTGCAAGACCTTGAACCAGATCGGTCCGGGCGCGGCCGGAAGCTGCATTTGTATGGCGAATTCGTCAAAAAAATCGTCCGGTAGCGGACCGCCCCGCCAAGTGATTGCGGTGACTTCTTCGGTCACCGGCTTGCCATGCGAGTCGTACGGTTTCGCGAGCTTTTCAAGCTTGCGCTCGATGGTCCAGCCAGCCTTCGGCATCGGCTTCGCGCCGCGCACGCCTTCGGGCAGATTGACCGTGATGGCGACCGTCGCCGAGCCTTCGCAGCCGTGACCGACCCGGAACGCACCCCAAAAGTAACTTCCCGCAGGGGCTGACTTTTTGTCGAGTACGACATGGGCTTCGACTTGCGTGGCACCGATGAGCAGCGGACCGATGCATAGGATCGCCCACATTGCTTGGAGCACTCTGCGGTAGTGTGGAATACGCATGATCGTTCGCCGCTTAGTGTTTGTGCTCGGTAGCGGACGGCGCGCTGTTCAATGGTCGCGCGGTGGCCTTGATTTCCAGCATCTGCTGCTTTTTGTCGAGACCTTCAAAGACTAGTGTGATCGGTACGGTGTCACCGTCCTTGATCTGTTGCTTGAGATCGATCAGCATCACGTGATAGCTGCCCGGTTTGAGGCTCAGCGTTTGGCCTGCGGGGATTTCGATGCCTGGAATCGCGCGCATTCTCATGAGGTTGCCCTCCATTACCATTTCGTGAATTTCCACGATGTTGGCGGCGGGCGACTTCGCAGAAACGAGTCGCGCCGAGCTCGTCGCGCTCAGGTTCATGAAGGCGCCAGTCGCCTTCTGTTGGGGTACGGTGGCGCGCACCCACGGCTCGTTCACAGTGACTTGCGCTTGCGTGGCCGCGAGCGGTGCGAGGAATGCGGCCGAGGTGATGATGAATTTGAAGAATGTGGTGTTCATGGTCTTCCTTTTTGGATTGATGAGTAATTAGTTAGGTTTGAGCAGCAGACGAATGTCGGCGGCTAGCGCGTCGGAGTTGAGGTTGTGCGGCACCGCCAAGCGCAACGCACCCGTTCGGTCGTAGACGTAGCTCGAGGCGGTGTGGTCCATCGTGTAGCTCGCGCCCGTCGGCACTTTCGCGTAGAAGATGCGAAAGGCAGCCGCGGTCTCTGCGGTGGCTTTCAGATCGCCAGATAGCCCGATGAAGCTCGGGTCGAACGCGGCGGTGTATTCCTTGAGAATCGATGGTGTGTCGCGCTCAGGGTCGATCGTGACGAAGATCACTGCGAGCTTTTCGCCGTCTGCGCCGAGCTGCTTTTTCACAGCAGCAGCGCGAGTCAGTGCGGTAGGACAGACGTCCGGGCATTGAGTGAAGCCGAAAAAGAGCAGCACGACTTTGCCTTGAAAGTCGGAAAGTTTTCGCGACTTGCCATCACCGTCCCGAAGCTCGAATGCCTTGGCGTAACCCGCCCCCGTGATGTCGATGGATTTGAAGCCACGCGGCAAGGCGTTGCAGCCGGCCGTCGCCAATGCAATGGCGAGCAGCAACACAGAAACCCAGCGCAAGCGCGCAAGGCCAAACGAATTGAGCGAAAAACTACGCACAGCAACATCCTGAGAACGCAACAGCGAACCAGCCTGTGCAGCAGCCGAAGCGCGCGATTTCGCGCGATCAACAAACCGCAGTTACAGACTGACGACGAGGGTCAGGAAAGTGTCGGAGGTGCCCGCGAGCGCGAAGGCGCCCAAGCGTGCGAGGGCCGCGTGGCGGCGTAGAAGAGGGCAGGGAACGTCACGTGCTCGACCGTTTGCGGTACGACGGGTGTCGGCCCGGGCGGGAGCGTGGCGGGCGTTTGTTGCAGGCTGCAGAACGGGCAATGTTCGCCGCTGGCTTGGTGGTTCGACGACTCTGGCGACGCGGGGTCGCCGTTGGCGTCAACGGCGATACGCTTGGCACCATCGACCGAGCAAAGTTCCACCCAACCGGCGACGCCAGCTGTTCCGTTGATCACGGCCGCCCAGGCGGGCGCGAGCGACGCGAACGTCATCACCAAGGCGGCGATGGCGGCGAGGATTCTTCGCTGGGCGCGGCGGAAATGCATGGGGAAGCATTCTAGGCGACGCAAGAATCTTTTCGCGCATGCAATGGCTTTTCTGCGCCAACGACCGTATACAGGTGATTACAGAGAGTTTTCAATGAAAGTCGACATAGAAAAGTAATACCTTCAAGCGGCCATGCAAACGTCGTTAGCG
>JAKPSO010000671.1 GCA_029571495.1 Pseudomonadota bacterium | reverse complement strand
TGCACGCTCGTGCACGCTAATGCACGCTAACGCTCGGCTACGCACGCACGGCCTTGCAGTGGTCAAAACGGGCTCCAGAATTCGCATGTCGAACAGCAGGAGCCACACATGGCCGACGTTATCCAGAAACCAGTCACTCTCCAACCGCCCGAAGTCCTAGCGGTACCCAACGCTCAACTCAAGATGCGCACACTCGTTGCGCTGACGGGGCGAAGCAGGTCCACGATTTATGCCCTCATCGGCAAGGGCGAGTTTCCGTCCCCGCTGCGTGACGGCGGTAGCCGTTGCAGCCGATGGCTCGCAAGTGACGTATCGCGTTGGCTTGACGCGCGGGCGAAGGCCGGGACGCAACCAGCGGAGGTCGAGTGATGGACAAAGAGCCAATTCACACTTTCCTGCAACTGCTCAGCGGTACGCGGGAAGTTCGGCCCGGCGTGTGGCAGGCATGTTGCCCGGCTCATGACGACAAGTCTCCGTCGTTGTCGGTCAAAGAAACCACCGACCGCACGGTACTGATCAAATGCTGGGCTGGTTGCAGTGCGGCCGAAATTGTCGCCAGCGTCGGTTTAGAACTTAGCGATCTCTTCCCGAAGAATGACCGCTTTGATCACAGCAAAATTCCAGAGCGAGAAAGGCGGCCTTGGAGCGCGATTGACGTTTTGCGCGCAGTGATCCTAGAGGTGACCGTCATCGCGGTTATCGCCGGAAAGCTCAACAACTCGGGTCTTACCGACGAGGATGCCAAGCGCCTCGTGCTAGCGACTCAACGACTCTTCAACGCTGCGTCGGCGGTGGGCGTATGAACACCGTTTCACTGGCGCGAGGACAAAACGCGCTCGACACTCGCGTTGTTCAAGTACCAGGAACTCCTGCCAGCAACGAATGGCCGGAACTTCGCCCGCTGCAAAGCGCTGCCAAATCTGATCCGTATCCGTTGCAGGCATTGCCTGATCAATTGCGCTTGGCAGTAGTGGAGGTGCAGCTGTTCACGAAAGCGCCGGTTGCGCTTGTCGCGTCATCGGCGCTAGCCTCTCTCTCGCTCGTCTGCCAAGGGCTTGTTGATGTTCGGCGTGCAGAAGGGTTGAGCGGTCCAGTTGGACTATTCACCTTGGTGATCGCTGAATCGGGTGAACGCAAGTCTTCAAGCGACGGCTATTTCCGCAAGCCGATTGACCAATACGAGCGCGATCAGCACGAGGCGGGCAAGCCGGTTTTGCGCGAATACGAGAAAGCGCAGGCGGCGTGGGACGCAAGGGTGTCCGGCATCAAAGATCGTATCCGCAAGTTGTCGAGAGAGGGCAAACCGACGGACGCAGCCGAACGCGAGCTTTCCGAGTGCTATGAACAAAAGCCGGTTCGACCACGCGTACCCCGCTTGGCGTATAGCGACGTCACGCCGGAGGCGCTTGGCTACTGCCTGTCGACAGAATGGCCGTCGGGCGGCATCCTCTCGGCGGAGGCCGGCTCCGTGCTCGGCGGCCACGCGATGAATGCCGAATCAGTCATGCGGAACATGTCGCTACTTAATACGCTTTGGGATGGTCAGCGTTTCCCGGTTGATCGACGCACTTCGGAATCGTTTGTTATTGATCACGTCAGGCTGACTATTGGATTGCAGGTGCAGCCGCAGACGTTGCTCACGTTCTTCGAAAAAAATGGCAAGCTCGCCAGAGGAATTGGCTTCATGGCCCGTTTCCTGATCGCCTGGCCGGAGTCCACACAGGGCAAGCGATTCTTTAGCGACGCGCCGCTTGACTGGCCAGCGCTAAGCGTGCTTGCCGCTCGCATGCGGCAGTTGCTGGATGTGCCAGTGAATATCGCCAACGGCGCACTCGCGCCGCATTCGCTGTCGTTCTCTGATGACGCACACGACAAATGGGTCGCCATTCACGATGCGATCGAATCCGAACTGGCACCGGCGGGCGAACTGGCCGAAGTGCGCGACGTAGCTTCGAAAGCGGCAGACAACGTGGCGCGCCTCGCCGCGTTGTTTCACGTTTTGCGAGTAGGGCCGACGGGCGCAATCGCCGCCGGGGACGTTGTGCGTGCGGGCAAGATAGTGACTTGGCATCTACAGGAGGCGAGGCGCTTCTTCCAAGTGTCAGAGCCAGATTCCGACGTGTCTCACGTTGTTGTGCTGGATCGGTTCCTCACGAGACGGTGCGCTCAGCTCGGAGTTGAGTGCCTGTCGACTCGCGTAGTGCAGCAGCAAGCAAACAAAGCGCTGCGTGACCGCGCGACGCTTGATGAAGCATTGGCGGAACTCGTCACTTACGGTCGAGTTCGACTTCGCAATGTCGGTCGGCAGCAATGGATCGATGTGCACCCGGAATTACTAGGACGTAAGCAATGAGCCTTTCCGAAAAACTTGCGCGCGTGTGGGACAGCTCGCATGCTACGGCTACCCGTGCTACGGAGGCTACGGAATGGGCAATTTCCGGTAGCAACGTAGCACCAGTAGCCCCAGTAGCCGTAGCAACGCGCGGGGGCGGCAATGCTGCAAATCCTGAATGCACCGTTGCAAGCGGCGCAATCGCAAAAGCGAAACGCTACATCGCCCGCGCTCCACTCACACCCGAGGCGAAACGAGCGCGATTGGCAGACTTGCAACGCCTGCCCGAATTGGCCAAATTTTGGCTGATTGTGTG
>JAKPSO010000670.1 GCA_029571495.1 Pseudomonadota bacterium | reverse complement strand
TGTGTCTTCTGGCAGACGTTTGCTCAATTCTTCGAGCACCTGAATCGCTAGGGGCGAAGAGTGCTTGCGTGTCAGCGGCAGGTTGTAATCGCCTACCTGTTTTTCGAGTTGTCGCTGCAAGATGCTCGCGGCCTCGGCGTCGGCTTTTGCCGTAGCTTCGATGGGTTGCAAATCAATCACCCGCTGGCGCATTTGCCATAGCGGAAAAACCACCAAAGCCAGCGCCAGCGCTGCACACAGCCCTGCCAACGTCCAGTTGATCCAGTTGCGGTTGCTGCTGCCCTCGCCTGCCTGCGTGCGCGTCGGCGTGAGCAGATCGAGAGTCGTGTCAGCGTCCTTCGCCGAGAGCAGCAAACGACTCACCGTGATGTTTCGCTTAGCTGCGGCGTCGAGCATCGGCGCGACACGCGCTTTCGGCGCCGCAACAAGCTCAACGCGGCAGGTGCCCGCGCTGTTGTTGCGGTCGAGCACGTGAAAATCGTAATGAAGCTCCGTTGCGCGCAGCGGCGTCAAGCGATCAAGCTCAAACCCAAGCACCTGTTGCAACCGGCCCTCGACGGAGAGCGGTAAGTCCACCGTGCGGCGAAAGCCGTTGGCCTCGCCCACCACCAACGCAACCTCGCCTCCGCGCTGTGCGAGGGCCGATTGCGTAAACGCCTTTGATGCGTCAACTGCCGCACCGGCCGTCCACACACGGTCTTCGCTGGGCGACCACATCGCGGGGCGTTTCGATTGCACGATGCGACCGCGCAACGAGGCCGGCACGCACTCCCAAAGGTGCTGCTTCCACCATCGCAGAAACTCGCCCGCGCTACGGCTGGCGGCGGATTGAGACGAAAGGGCATCAGCCATTGACGGATCCTGTCGCGGCGGATGGTGCTGTGCCGGGCTGCGTCATCGGAAGCGCATCCACCGGCAAACCTTTTTGCCACAAATAAAACTGCGGTCGGCCGCGCTGCACGCCGCCTAGGCGCACGCTCGCTTCGCGCGAAGCACGTACGCCCGTTGGCCCGATGGCATCAGCGCGAATGCGCACGCTGTTTTGGCCGGTAGCGAAATACGGGCTGCTAAACGGAATCGGCGGCACCGGCGTGTTGTCGCGCAAGGCTTGGTCGCGTTGCTCGACCCACGCCGTCACGAAGCCCATATCGAGCCCCGGCACCAGCGACAAAATCGAGACAGAGGCGACCTGCGGGTCAACGCCCGGCGAGCGCGCGTTGACGGTAAGCATGGGCGCAACCGCGTTGTAGAGTTTCGGGCTAACGCCGATCACGTTTTGTAATTCCTCGATTGCGATGAAAAAGTCGTTGGCTGGTAATACTTTTTTTCCAGCGGCACGATAGTCGTCTGCTTCAGCACCGTTGGGCCGCTTGTTATTGTCGACGTCCGTCCAATCTTTGACGGCCGCAACAATCGCATCAGCTTCCTCGTCGCTCGCCCCCGCCGACGTGAACACCTTTTTGAGTAGGGGCTCTGCGGCAAAGTTCAAATCAATTTTAGCAGCCTCACTTTTGGCTGAAACCGCCACCTGCACGCCATTGTCGGCCCATTCGTGCACTAAACCATTGGATTTCCACTGTTCGAGCGCCGCTTGCGCATCAATCGGGCGCGGGCGCGACAGCTCAAAGACCATCCGATGCACTGCCCCGTCAGCAGCGGCCTGCGCCGAGGCAGAAGCGAGCGTATTCGACGTCACCTGCGTGGAAACGCGCTGGTTGTCGCTGAAATTGAGCGCGATGATTGACAGGAAAATCACGAGGCCCAGCACCATGATGAGCGCGAGGCCGCGCTGGGATCGCGGGTGACGGTAGCGCATCATCGCGTCACTACGCCCGGCAAGATGCAGCGCTGCTTCTGGAAATCGAAATTGCAGCCCAACGCCTGCGTGAGTCGTAGCGGCACCAGCAGCTCGGGCCACTCGCGGCCCCCCTGCTCCGTCACGCGAATGCTCACCATCGACGGCATGCGCGAATTGTCGCTCCAACTTTCGACCCAATTGCCTGCGTCGGGCTCGGTCAGCGGGTCGGGGCCGACGTCGAAGTACGCGATCTTCAATGCGTCGATGCCGTCGGCCAAGACGATGGCGTCCGTCGTGGGGACATCGGGTATCGCCTTTTCGTCTGGGTCTTGCGCTGCGCGACGCAACACGAGCTGGTTGCGCGGCACGGCGCCCTCGCTGCGCGCCACCGCCAGCTGCCACCACATCACACCTCCCTCGGCAATCTGCGAGGTCACCGGTGCGAGGTAAGTAATGCGCTCGCTTTGCCCATCGAATTTCAGCGGCTGGCCGGGCTCTTTGCGCCAACGCAGCGGCAGCGTGCCCGCGATGTGTTCACGCAAGAAGTTCTGGGTGCGCGCGTACTGCTCGGTGCGTTCAACCAAATCGGTCGCTGCGGAAACAGAGCGTTCCGCACCGCGCACCGTGCCCATGAGGATTGTCGCGAGAAGCGCCAAAAGCGTGATCGCGGCGAGGAGCTCGATGAGCGTGAAACCGCGCGGCACATGAATGCGATGTCGCGCGCGCATCATGGCAACGCCCTCGGCACCGCCATCAGCGTCGTCAATTCGACCGCCCGACTGCGGCCGGCGCGTGCGTCGTCTTCGTCGATCACGTTCACTCGCACCACCAAACGCTTGAGCTCCATCGGCGGGCGCACGGGATTGCCGTCTTCGCTCGTCGATTCGTTCGACACCGAGAGCGCCCACCCAAAGCGGCCATCGCTGGAGGTGCCGGTCTCCACGCCTTCAACGAGTGATTTTTCGACGCCCGCTTTGCCAAGGATCGACTGCGCCAATGTCACAGCACGCGTGTAGTCGCTCGACGTTCTTGCGGCGCGCGCGCCACCCGCGAACGACTGCGCCAACGCGCCCAAGCACAGCGCCGCAATCACGATCGCGACGATGACTTCAAGCAGAGTGAAGCCGTGTTGACGAGGTGACCGGGCCGCGCGAATCATGACTCGTCAATGGCGACGCGGCCCGTGAGCCAACCAATGTCGATGCGATATTCGCGCTCTTTGTACTTCAACGTCACGCGCCCGCCCGTCGAGCCACCGTCGGCGTAGAAGCGCACGTTCGCGTGTTGCTCATCGACGGTTTCAGCGGCGGTCGTGGTGAGTTGCAATTCAATTTTTTCTGGCCACGTGCCTTTGCGCGTGCCGCCCTGCAACTGGTAAGAGCGCTGCGCAAGGTCGAATTCCACCGCGATGTCTTTGCGCTGCGCAATGGCTTCGCTACGCGCGAGTCGCATGATTTGGGCGACAGAGCGCGCCGTAGCACGTTGCTCGGCTGACGCGACGCTGTTGGAGAACATGGGAGGCGAGAGCACTGCGATCATGCCGATGATCGCGATGACGACGAGAAGCTCCAGCATGGTGAAGCCGTGCGTGTGTCGTCCCAGCGCGCATGCCAACGTCTTTATTCCTCCCCCTTCAAGGGGGAGGCTAGGTGGGGGATGGTTTTCCGTCCTCGGATGAGAGGACCATCCCCACCCTAACCCTCCCCTTGAAGGGGAGGGGACCCGAAAGGCGATCACGTCTGTGTGCCTGATCTAGCTCTTGATGCGATCTAGCTCTTCGTAATATCAGCGTTCG
>JAKPSO010000665.1 GCA_029571495.1 Pseudomonadota bacterium | reverse complement strand
CCACCGCTTCTCCACCAACCCAGCGGCGCTTGCCGACGTGGTGGCTCGCGGATGGTTGCACGAAGGCGTCGTGATGTGCGCTCCTGCCTTTTAGCGATGGGCGAGAACCGCGCGGCCATCGGGGGTAGACGAATCCCCGTTCCACGAGGCGCGCACCCAGCGAGCACATCTGCGCGCGGATACCGAGAGCGTTAACGCGCGAGGTGTCGATCTGTTTCGGCAAGGGCTCTTTACCGCCGTATCCAACCCGAAGGCGCTCCTCTTTTACGGAGCATTTCTGCCGCAATTTATCGATCCATCACGCGACCTATTCGTGCAATTTGTCGTCATGGCAACGATATTCGTCGCGGTAGAAATAGCCGTCGAATACATGCTCGCGCTTCTCGCGCATCGCATTCGACCCGCGCTTGAACGCGCAGGCAAACGCTTCAATCAAGTCTGCGGCGGCATGTTCGTCGCGATGGGTGTCGCGTTGCCGATGACGCGCTAAGACAAACGGTGTGACGACGAGGAATCCTACTTCTGCGCTGAACTACGCACCGTTAGCGCCGGGTTGTGCGCGAAGAAGTTATACGGGCGCAGTTCGATACCCACTTGGTGGCCCGACATCACTGGCCAGTCTTCCGTGTGCGGCACGTGGTGAAAGCCAATCGTGTACCACGTCACGACGTCTTTATTCTTGATGTTGCGGTTCTTCTTCACCCACGTTGCTAACGTGTCGGAGCCGTCGCTCGCGAACGCGAATTTGCCACCGGCGTAGCGCTTGTCTTGGTCGTAGAGCGTGTTCCAGAATGAGTAGCCGATGTAGGCATTTCGCTTCATCGGCGGATCGTTTTCATAGTCATACGGACCGTAGGCTGCGCTGTCGCGCGGCAAGATCGCGTACGACGGCTTGTGCCCCATCGGGCCCTCAAGGTTTGGATTGACCACGGTGTAGAGCGAAGGCTTGGCGTTGTCGATTCGCAGCCGCCCCTCAAGTTCAGATTCAACGGCTTTTGGGTTCGCGACCCAGAACGATTTTCGCGGCGAACCGGACGGCGCTTTGCCGCGCGCGATGTCGGTTTTGACGAAACTGTTGTTCACGCCATCGATATCAAAATCGAGCCGGAAGTTGAAGTAGTGATCGTGATTCGGCGCGACCAAGTGTGGCGCGATCAGGCTGCCGTACTGCGTATCTTTCGCGGCAGTCGCGTCTTTGAGGTGTTTCGTCGCAGCGCCTTTAACCGCGTCGATGCCGGTCGCGATCACGTCGATATTGATGCTGCCGTTGGTGTGAAACACGTAGTCAACGAGATAGTCGTAGTTACCCACTTCCGAGGCGGAGCGCACGACGAGTTCGGTATCAGGCCGCCCCTCGGCGGGGACGGCCACCTTGTCCGACTGCGCGAAGATTTCGTAGTGTCGCCATGCGGGCCGTGCGGTGTTGCGTTCAAACACACAGATCGCGTTTGGAATGTCGACCGGCTGACCGTTGTCCTGATGCACGACGGCCGGAAGAAAGGTGGCGTTTTTCGGGCAGTCCATGCCCGCGACGAGCGGCGAGAGAAACACGCCGAAGCCGTACTCTCCGCTGTCCATGTAGGTGCGCCAGTACCACGCCTTGCCGGGGTCTTGGTACGGTACGAAAACCTCGGACAAGTTCGCTTGGTAAAGCACAGAGCGCCATTTGTCTTCGTCGCGCACCTTCACGTCGGAGAGCACCATACCGGGCCGTTTGTCGACGCGATAGCGAAACTTCCAAATGTCCCACTCGATGGCCGCGCCGTTGATCGTGAAATTGGGCTTGCCTTGGACAATTTCCACGGGCGACGACGGTGCGCGAAGCTTAGTACGCGCCGCAACTTCTTTTTCGGTGTAACCCCATTCGTCCTTCGCAACCGGCACCACGCCTTCATCAACAATTTGCGTGACCTTACGCGTCTTCAAGTCCACTTCCGCGAACAACCCTTCAATGGGTTTAGCGTAGAAATTGGAGCCATTCGGTTTCACATAGCACGGCACTTTCATGAGCCGCTTGCCTTTCTCCGTCTGCTGCAGGAAATTGCCCGCCGTGAGCGGCAGGCAGAACGTGTCGTCGGGCTTGAGGTTGCGCTTTGCAAGCGCCGCAATAAACGTTTTGTCTTCGAGCGCCACTTGCATGGCGGACATAAATTCTTCGAGCATGATCATCGGCTCGCCCGCGAGCGCGGCGATT
>JAKPSO010000660.1 GCA_029571495.1 Pseudomonadota bacterium | reverse complement strand
GCACCGGACCGTCGCCGTCAGCCATCGCGATTTGCGGGTTGCCGCCCGCCAGCAACACCGGAGATTGGTCTGTTGGTGCTGCTTTTCTTCGGACGGGTGATTCGTTCTTCGGCATGATGTCGTCCTTGGCGGCGTTTACGGTTTGTGAGCCGTGCGGTATGTTGGCGAACCACGCCAACGCCTTGCGTTCGTGCTCTTTGACGAATGCATCCTTTCCATCGATATAAGCCTCGGCATTGTTCGCGTGTTGCGCAGCTAACGTCAGCTTCAGATGTCCGTAGGCCGCCGCGCAGTCCGGGTGTGCGTTCATGTAGTCGCGGAACGCGATGTGGCGGACGCCTTCGGGATCGCCACTTCGAAATGCGTGCAGGTGATGTGTGCGAACGCCATGGGCATCGTCCTTACGAAAGTAACGACGACCAACGATTCCGAACTCGCCCTTGGCCTCGTACTTCATGGCCTCGAGCATCGCAGTCTTTCCGTCAAGCTCGTCTAAGTCACGCACGAAGAGCAACATATCGATGATAGGTTTCGCCGCGATGTTCCGAATCGCGGTGCTGCCGATGTGTTGCAGGTCAACAGCCGTCACCCCGAGCGCATGCACGATCACGTTCGCTTCATCGACGAACGCGTCGTGCCACGCGGGATCGTGGGGAACAACGACGAGAGTCATAGTGATATGTAGTTCACGATATGGGGCGCGGCATTGGGTTGCATTGTCTTTCCTACTATTGCCTAAACCACGCGCCCAAACCGATCGAAACGATCGGACGTGTCCATGCGCACGCTGCGCAGTTTTGCTGTTCGCAAGTGTGTTTCGTACAACGGCGCAGCGAAGTAGGTTAAGAGCGCACTGCGACGTCGCGTGCCTGTTTTGTTGAGACATGCGGCGTGTAGCAAATCGGCGTCGAACACGAGAATGTCGCCGGCGCTTCCCGTGATTTGTTGGGCTCGTTCTTCGTCACGTGCATCGAAGGGCGCATCTGCAGGGCGGTGGCTCGCGGGCACGAGGCGCGTCGAGCCGTTGTCCGGGCCGTAGTCATCGAAGAAGGCGAGGGCGACCACGGTGTCGCCGGGGCGTTGCGCCGACAAATCTCGGTGCAGGCCTTGATAACCGCCACCCTCAAGGGGTTCGCGCCCTTCTACTTGCGATAGAAAAAAAGTCTCGCCGATCAGCTCGCCCACCGTTGCAAGCAACAGCGGAAGGCGACACATAGATTGGATGCCGCGATCGAGGTCCAAGAGTGAATGACGCCAGTCATGCCCCCTCTGCACCGGCCATTGCTCTACCGGAAAGACGCCGCGATCAAACGCGGCGCGAAGCGAGTCTAGCCAGTCCGTCGGGATCACGCCGCGTAGGAGTGCGTAACCGTCGCGCTGCACCTCGGCGTGCGTTGCGGATGTCATCGGTAATGTGGGACCACGGGTCGCGGAATCCACATGTTAGGGGCGTGCGTCAATCTAAGCCTCCGAGCCAACGATCACGTTCTTCGCCAACGTCTTAAACCGCTCTCCATTGGTTTGAACCACAGTGATCGTGACGTGACCTGTCTTGCTCGTATTGATGTCACGCACTGTGCCCGATTTGCCTTTGTGTGTGCCGTTGATGACGGTGCACTGCGCACCGTCGCGTAGGCTGGGGTTTGGTGTTACTGACATGTGGGAGATGAATTTTTTTGTTGGTCCATGCGGATTCACGACGAGCCGAAGGGAAGATTACATGCTCGAAGGAAAACGGCCAAAGCGCTAGGCGACGTGTACAGGTGCGAGACGATCCCAACGGCGCTTGCGGCGTCGATGTTCGCAGCAGTATCGTCGACAAAGACTACCTCGTTTGCGCTAACGCCCAGACGGCGCAAGGTCTCATGGAACGACTCAGGCGACGGCTTCGAATACCCAAGATCGCTGGAATAGAGAATCGCGTCAACCTCGGAAATCAACGAAAGCTTGCCTAGGTCCAATAGCACTTTGTTCGTTGCGTTTGTAAATATCGCGACCTTCGCAACGCGCCGCACTTCGCGCACGATTTGTAGTACATCCATGTTTATGATGCCCGTGGCCGCTGACCATTCGGCTACCGCGTCGACTGCTCTGGCGCGTGCGATCTGATGCCGCGCGCTAAGTCCTGAAGCGATGCTCGACCTCCAATGCGTGTCCGAAATGGCTCCGGTAAGCGCCAACGGAAGTAAGTCCGGCAAAAACGCGACGGAACTGATGGAGCCCGGCGGTAAGCTGTATCTTGCCTCTAGATCAGCGTCGCTCTTCGGCCACTGACGGAGCACGCCGTCGAGGTCAAAAATGGCGAATAGCGGCCTCGTGATGTTGTCACCCAACGCAATGCTCCAGCTGCCCAGAACGGTGGACGATCATGACGGCACTGCATAGCGTGAGCCGTTGCGTTACTTGCATTCGACAACTACCCTTTCTTCAGCGTTACGAGCTTCGGCCTTTCGTGCGTCGCCGTTCAAAAACTCTGCGTTGCCGTGCTCGCCTTTGCGGTAGACGACGCCGCCGCTCTTGAGAATTTCGACTTGTTTGCGCGCCGCAGCGCAGCGCTGCGCTTGGTGCTGCGCACGAACGCGTTCGCTTTCTTCCTTCGCTTCGCGTTCGGCGCGCGTCATTTCTGGGGCGGGAGCAGCGGCTGTTTGGGAATCACCGGAATGAACCCGCCTTTCGCGTTTGCTGCTGGCTGCGGCGCTTTCGCTTGCGCAGGAGGTGCCGAGTGCAAGGTGACGGTCGTACCAGTGCTGCCATTTGGGCAGGGTTGATCTTGGAAAGTCGTCGAGCCGTTCGGTTGTTTGCATTTGTACGCCTGCGCGGCGGATGGCAGCGGCAGCGTCGCCATGAACGTTGCGAGCAGGAGGCCCGCAAATAACCGCAAGTGGGCGCTTGGCTTGCTCATGTCTTCACTGCCCGACCGCTTTGTTCATCATTTTTTCTTTCAGACTTTCACCCTTTTCAGGTGGCGCGAGTCGTTCAAGGATTGTCTTTGGGGCGTCGCCGTTGGCAGCGCCGCCAGCGGCCGTGTCCGCTGGTTTCGGCGCGGCTTGGCCTGGGACAACCGTGACGATGTCTTGCTTGATCGGCTGCTCCGTGGAGCCCTGCGGGCACGCCCTGTCGACGTACGACACGGAGTTGCCCTGCACGCATTTTCTGAGACCCGCCGTACCTTGCTTCGGACTCACGGCCTCGGGCAACGTGTTGGTGAGACCGGCCTTTTCCACGCTTGCCTTGACGGTCGACGTGACGCTTCGCATCGCAGGCGTGTCTTGGAAGTACCACGCGGCTCCCGCCGCAACGGCGAGCGCGGTAACCAGCGCTGTCTTCACACCCATGCGCGATCGCCCCGCACGCGCGACTTAGAAATGTTGTTCATCGTTCGATTCTGCCAGCGTGGTATCGGCGCGTCCACGTTTTCTACTTGACCGACGTCGAGACCAAAGTTGGAAGGTTCGTTGCGATACGCCGCATGGATCGGACTGTTCCGTAAAAGTTGCCACAAATGACGTGCGATTGAGTTGGTCGCATGACGTTCAGGCGCTTCACAATACGCACGAGGCTTGACCTGCTACCGGCGACGCAGCCGAAATCGATAGCTGTGAGCATTCGAATTGGAGGAATTCTCCTTTTCGATCGCCGCTACGGCAGCTTGGGCTTCCTTGTTGCCTTGCGCCGCCGCCGCGCGAAGCCAATGTAGCGCCTGATTGCGATCTTTTGCTAACCCGCGAGCCCCCTCGTAATAAGCGGCTCCGAGCAAAAGCTGCGCGTCGGATTCATTGCTGACTGCAGCTTTCTGTAGCCACTGCATCCCTTCGGCGTGTGTCGCGGAGCGCTGATCCGACGCGAGCAGTCGGAGCGCAAGCGCGGTTTGCGCCGTGCCATAACCCGTGCCCGCAGCCTTGCGCCACCACTCAAGCGCTTGCGCATCGTTTCGCGCGACACCGGCTCCCTCTTCGAGAGATATGGCGACGAGCGACATGGCCTGAGCGTCGCCCAAATTGGCCGCCTTCTGCATCCACTGAAATGCGATGGCCTCGTCGCGCGCAACGCCTTTCCCTTGCAGATACATATCGCCGATCAACACCTGCGCCTTGCTATGGCTCTTGTTGATGGGTTCAAGAATCCGCAGGGCTTCGGAGTATCGACCCGCCTTGTACGCGGCCAGTCCGGATTGATAGGTGTCGACGGACGAGGTGCCACGTTGCGTCGTGACCGCAGCGCGAGTATCCCCTGGCGATGGACATTCGCCACGGTGCAGGGTGCTGCGTTGACCGTCCGCCGAGGTGCAGCGCACGAGATCGGCCGCGATCCCGTGGCTCGCGGTGAACAGCGCCACGCACAGCATGGCGAACCCTAACCATCGTCCGATAAGACGTACGAGCATACGAACCACTTGCATAGGACGACGCATTGATTTTACTTTGAACTGACTAACTATATTTTCGCTGCGACGCGCCGTGCAAATTCGCCGCTCGCGATGTAAGGGTACAAATTCGCACCTGGGCAGCTCGTCTTCGCGTAGTCGCGGTGACTTTGGATGGTTGTTGGCACGACGTTGTAGCGCTTGGCGAGCAACGCCATGACCGCGACCGTAGCGTCGATTTGTGCGGCGTTGGGTTCGACTTTGTCGAAGTTACCCAGAACGACGATGAGGGCGTGACCCGTCGGGTCGTATTCGGTGTTGGTGTCACCCGCGAGCGTGATGTCGCGACCCTCGTAAATATTGCCGTCGGGATCGATGAGGTAGTGATACGGAATGTCGGGCCAGCCGCGCGTGTTGCGTGACCACGCCTGAAGGTTGCGCAGGTGATGCGCGGTGTCGGTGCCTTTCAAAAAGTCGACGCCGCCGTGGTGGAGAGTGATGTGCTTGATCTCGTGCTTGCGTGTGGGGCCTACGTTGATGCGCGAGCCGCCCCATTCCTCGACGGAGATGATCAACGGCTCGGAAGCGCGTGGCGCTTGCGATGCGCAGCCGACCAAGGTGGCCGTCACGAAAAGAGCGAGAAGGAAATTGAGGGCGCGCGGCATATGTCAGCGCATTATTGCATCGCGTGGCGGTCATGTGCACAACAGGCTCAGGCATAGAATTCGTCGGATCGGCGCAGCGATTCCAACGCGCGCGAACGCTACTTTCTGAGGCAACATGTCCTGCATTGATCAAACCGCATCGACTCAATCTGTTTCGCAACCGTCGCGCCGCGATCTCCTCAAGCTTGCCGCGGCCGGAGCAACGGCGGCGATGGCGGGCGCGGCGCCAACGGCGCGCGCCGCAGTCGAGCCCACGGCGACGCGCGCCGCAGGACTGGCGGCGTTTGGCAAATCGCTAAAGCACGA
>JAKPSO010000650.1 GCA_029571495.1 Pseudomonadota bacterium | reverse complement strand
TGGCGTTTTTGCTTTATTAGTCCGAGTAGGATGTTTGGTGTCCGGGTCGGGACGTGGGTTTGTTGCGTCGGATGTTCTGATATTCCGCGAGAATCAGGATACCGCTGTAATTCCACTTGTACGCGAAGCGCAAAAAAGTATCGCATTTGGTGTTGATAGCCAATTCAATATGGACACTGAAGTGTCGTATGAACACATCGATGGAAATAGCGAATTCTTGTATCGGACTACTTCATTTTCGATTGATGGAGAAAAATTTACCCAATTCATGCAGCCTGAAAGACGCCTGATAGTCTCTGGAAAATTGGTATCTGAGTCGCTCAGTCAGCCGCGTCGTGGTGAGGCACCAAGGAAAACTGCAACGGTGATTTTGAGGCGGAACTACCAGTCACTTGGAAAATCAGCGACTAGATCGCTCAACGCTGTGCGTGGAGGCCCTGGTGCCGAGAAAACCAGTGACGCAACGCCGTCGAAATGAAAAAAGTTTCGCGTCGGGCACCTATGTTGCAACATGCGCTTCTCACAAAATATTTGACATATCACGAGAGATGGTGCTCCGGCTTGGACGCTGCGGGGCAGCGTGCGGCCAACGTTGTTGAAGTGCTAAACGAAACGCCCGGCGAACACAGGCGACACGATCCGTGCACAAGTTACACAAACTACGACCACGTCCACGTTGCGAGGCCAAATTGAAATGAAGTCACTTTGTTATGTTGTCGCACTTTGTAGCCTGGCGGTATTAACGAGCTGGAACGCCGTCGGGCAACCGGTTAAGTCGGCTACGCCACTGATGACTGTCGCCGAGGCTACCGCCGCCGTAAACGCATGGGTGAACGAGGGAGGCTATGACCTTCGTTCCGTTGAGTACACCGATTCCTTGTTCGTCCAGATCGAAAAGCTCAGGTCAAGTGTCGCCACGGACCGCGCCAAGCTGCTTTCGTTAGATCAGACAAAAGACCTGCTTCTGTACGGCTGCGTGACGACATCATTTTGGAATGACCGGGACAAGGACGGTTTGCGGCGCCTCCAGGCTTGGTGCGCAGAGACGTGGGACGCGGACATTTCGCGCATGCTCAAGATTTATCCCCAAGAACGAGCTGTCGTTGTTGCGGCATTGCGACATGCGAATTTGCGACTGACTCAGCAGTCTGTGGACGCGCTTAACAAACGGCTCGAACGTCTGGATCCCAACAGTCCCGATATCTACCAAAAGCGGGCCGCTGCGGCACTCGCTCGGCGGGCGCCTGCTGAAGCACTTGATCAGATGATCCAATACTGTTTGTCGCCTCGGGTCGACGCGTTCATGCTTCGAGGACCCTTGGATTGGTTCACCGCGGACAGCGAACATGCTGGGTTAAAGGTTGGAGACTTGCGTGAACTGGTGGAGAGGTTCCCCGAAGGCGAAGAGCTTGAATGGTACGTCAACTTTGGGAAAAAGTTGAGCAGAACAGACCCAGCGATTCGAGTTAGGCTCGAGGAGGTGGCGAAGATTCGTACGCAAGTGATCGCGAAGCTTCGCGAACTGCGCGCTGCGCAGACAAAAAATTCTTCGAATTTATCCAAGTCAACAAAGCAGGGATAAGAGCGACGTTGATTTCTTATCGTACTCAGAATCAGTAAGCGCTGCGGTAAAACTGATCGACAGCACTCCTCAGACAACGACGCTCTGCTGGTCGTTGCGGCCGACTTGTCCAGTTCTCGACTCACCACAAACAATGCTTCAAACCGCCCCAAATCTGCCGCTCGAGCGAAATAGCTTTTGGCGGAATCGCGTTTGCAATTTGCGTGTGGAGCGCGACGGTGTCGCTGCTGGATGCGTCATTCGGTTCGCGACACCGTTGCGCGCATCGCTTCGGTGGTCACGGGGGCGTCTCGCTTCGCACTCCGCGCCAGAGAACGCGTTGCAATTGGGGTTCGCGGTGCGACGAACAGTTTTGTTGCGCAATGGCAATGCGTCCATCGTCGGCAGGCATTTGCTGCTGCGGCCGGTTTTGAATTTGACCGAATCGCTCCTTTGGTCGCGATTCGTCACTCGCCTTTCGCGTTAAAAGTTATGAACGAAACCGTTCGGAAGAAGCAACAACAACTTGAGGCAGGTGCCGGCCGGCAGGAATCGTCGGAGACGGTTGCGTTTTCTCGACTTAGGCGGGTCTTATCGACGTCCGTAACGTTCGCGTTTGTTTCTGCGTTGGTGAGTGCTCTGCCGTTGACCGCGACTGCGCAAGTTCAAGCAACAGGAGGCGGTAGCAAGGCTGCGTTGGTCGGCGCCCCCGCGCTCGGTACCGCCGGAGTGAACTGCGTCATCTCTGCCGTGAATCGAAATGCGATCGTCGAGACAGATGCGTCGTACACGATCTTCAACATCCCGGCGTTGACCGGAGCGTTTCGCGGTCGCGTCACGTGTTCCGATGGATCCGTTGGCCAGACGGCGGTGAAGTTTTCATCAGTGTCGGGCGGTCAGACGATTGAACTGGGTGACGTTGTGTGGGGCAAGATTGACCCGGTGCCGACGGCGCTCGGGCTCACCGCGCCAGAAAAACGCTTGACGACCGGCGGCACGTCGCAGCTCAGCGCCACCGCGATTGGTATCAACCCCGACAACAGCGCCACGACGTACAACGTGACGCCGAGAAGCGCGGGCACGACTTATACGATCAGCAATGACTTGCTGGGCACAGTGAGTGTCGATGGGCAAGTCAAGATTCTTGCCGGCTTTGCTTCTGGTTCGTCGAGCCGGGTCGTGCTGAGCGCAAGCGCCGAAGGCGGCGCGACGGGGTCGTACATGTATTTCGTGGGGCCGCGCGGTAGTTTGTCGGGGCACGTCGTAGGGGCAGATGGCGTCACTCCGATTGCCGGTGCGCAAGTGACAGTGCTTCGCACGCAGCCGCGTGAGCAGGTCGGCACAGTGACCACCGACGCGTCGGGTAACTTTAGCTTGCCGGATGTAAACGCTGGGCCGTTTCAGTTGACAGCCATTGATCCGAGCAATGGGGATCGAGCGCTGGCCAACGCACGTATCGAGACAGAGGGAGAAGCGCATTCCGTCAATTTGCGTATGAACGGGCAGGGTACTGTGGACGTGACGGTCGCCTCCGTCACCGGAGTTGCGCCCAACGAAGTGCTGACCCCTGTGCCGAATTCGCAGGTCACACTAACGGCGCTTGGCGCGTATCTCGATACAAGAACCTCGCAAACTAACGCCAACGGCGTGATTAGCTTTGCACGAGTGGCGGCGGGTGACTTTACGGTGTCGACGCGCGATAGAGCGAGCGGTTTAGTTGGTACCGCCCTCGGTTTGCTTGCTGCTGGCACGACCACGCCTGTAGTGTTGCGTCTACAGCCCGTCGGTACGATTACTGGCGTGGTTTATGACGTGAACGGAACGACGCCACGCGCCGATATTCAAGTTCGCGTGATCTCTCGCGAGCGCGGCATCGTGACGCAGGGCTTGACCGATGCAAACGGGGTGTTCAGTTTTGCTCCTCTGCCACTGTCCGATGGACCATTCACGCTTGATGCGTTCGCCGACGGACGGCTGCGTGCTCGGGTGCCGGGACTGGTGCTCAACCAAGCCAATCAAGTATTGACGCAGAACATCACGTTGTCGGGCGTCGGCACCGTTCGCGGCACGGTCCTCGACGAAAATCGCCAGCCAACGGCCAATGCATTGGTAACGCTGCAACTCACCGACGGGCAACGCTTCGCGTACAACGCGACGACCGACGCGTCTGGACAGTTCTGGCTGCCCGCTGTGCTACTCGGCAACTACGTCATCACGGCGGGCAAAGACGCCAAGACGGGAAAACTCACCGGCCGCCTGACTGCGGACGGTGAATCCCAAGTCGTCGAGATTCAGCTCGGCGGGGCGACGGTGACGGGTATCGTCTACGAACGCGATGCGACCACTCCTGTGGGTGCTGGGACGCGCGTTTATCTCGTACCAAGTGGTAAAGAAACTTTGACGATTGACCCAGTGCTCGCAGGCGCCGTGAGTGCCACAACCGACGCGCAGGGTCGATACGTATTGACCATTCCAACTCTTGGGAAATTCACCATCCAAGCGGAACGCGCGGATGATCGCGGTCGTGCAGAGCTCGCTGTCGCGACGCTCAATCCGGCGCAGCCGTTCGTGGCCAATCTGGTGTTCTTGGGTAAAGGAACCGTTACCGGTGTCGTCAAAGATCCGTCTGGCGTTGTGCAAGGCAATGTCGCCGTGACGCTAAAGAGCAGCGGCACCTTCGTTAATACGTGGACCACAACAACCGACGCGGCTGGGCGATACAGTCTGACGGGTGTATTCGCGGGTGAACTGCTCGCATCAGCGCGAAACAGCCAAACACAGTTGGCAGGATTTGCCACTGGTCGGATGGTTGCAGAGGCGCAGGCGTTGGTGATGGACATCACCTTGGCGGCAACGGGCACGATCCAAGGGCAGGTGCGTAAGCGCAATGGCACTGTTGTTCCCGCAGACGTGCAGCTCGAGTTGCGGCTAGGTGGTGCTGGCGGAACGGTGCTCGCGACGCAGTTCTTGGGCAATGGCAGCGCGTACCAATTCGGATTGGTACCGGCGTCGGTCCAGGTGAGCGTCGTCGCCATCGAATTGGCAACGGGCGACAAAGGCGTTGCGACGACACAAATTGATACTTCGAATCAAACGAAAGCGCTCAACGTTCAGATGATCGGCCAAGGCACGGTGAAAGTGCGCACGGTTGCCGCATTGCCCGCACCCGCTGGATCGCCCATCGCGAATGCAGAGGTCGTGTTGACCACGACGCCACCGTTTGTCTCGCAGCTCAAGGGATACTCGGACGTGAATGGCGAGGTGGTGCTTAGTCCGGTGTTCGCCGGGGACTATTCGGTAACGGCTTCGATTCCGCAACAGGTCGGCATTTTGTCGGGAACGGAAGTGGGCACGGTGATCGCTGACTCGCAGCAACTCACGGTGGTCAAACTCAATCTTCGGCCCACTGGCACGATTAAAGGGGTCGTGTACAAGCCGGATGGCGTGACGCCGCAGCCGGACGTATTGGTGCGCATGACCCCCGAACCGTCATTTGGTGTGTACACACGCCAGACCGACGCGCAGGGACGTTATCAGTTCGACAACATCGAAGGCGGTAACGGCTACACGCTGCAAGTCAGGCGATACGAAAGCTTTGGCTGCGGGCGCGACCGGATTCGCGCTCAAGCGGTTGGCGTCGATGTTGCCACACAGGACGAAGTGGTAGTGCGCAACCTCACGATTTTCCCCGCGGGTCGAGTACACGGTAAGTTGACAGATTTTGCAGGCGTCGCGGTACCGGGACTGAAAGTGTCCTTGACGAATGCAGACCCGACGTACGGCGCTAACACGTCGTGCGCGACCAGTACTCGTTTCGAGACTGTGTCCGATCCGAATGGCGACTACATTTTGGAGGATATCCCCGGAGGCAATTTCACAGTGATCGCCGACAACGCCGATCAGAGCAAGCGTGCGGAGGCGGCGGGCCGCGTTCGCTTTGACGCAGACGACGTAACACTGAACATGATCGTCGTTGATAGCGCGGTAGCGATGCCACAGCTGCTGCACGACGCCAACGCGATCCCCTTCGATATTCAAGGGGACGGGTCGGTGGCGCGCGGCAAGAACAATGTGTTTACCGGGACCGGGGTTGAGGCCGGCGGGATGCAATTGGCTATCGTCACCAATTCGATTCCGGTGCCTTTTACGAACGGGAATGGCTCGGTTGGCCGGTTAACGCAAAGTGGGCAACAGATTGAAGTCGATGAGGACAATGCCTCGGGTTTGAAGGTCACCCGCAAGATTTGGGTGCCGCGAACCGGGTATTTCGCACGTTGTTTAGAGATTCTCGAGAACAAGACCGCGAGTCCGATTACGGTGAGCGTGAAAGTCGTCAGCAATCACTCGCAGGGCGACAGCAATCCGCGCGTGGTCGATTCGAGTGACGGAGACCAAGTGTTGTCAGTCTCGGACGCGAACAACCGAGATCGCTGGGTGATCATCGATGACCAGCAGGATGCCGATCCATTCGTGACCGGCACCTTGCCTGCAACCGGGCACATCTTTGATGGTGCACCGACAAATTCGCCGAACGCGCCCGCGATTAAGAGCGTGTCGATAGCTGACTACCAGTTGATCGGACAAGCAGGGCGACTGACATGGCAATGGAGCGATGTGACCGTCGCGCCGGGCGCTAAGGTTGCGTTCATGCATTTCGCGTTTAGTCAGCTCGATCGGTATCGTGCGCGGCAGAGTGCGATCCGCCTAAGTGCGCTGCCACCTGAGGTGCTCGAGAATTTGCCAAGCGAAGATCGTGCGGCAATCGCAAACTTCGCATTGCCAGCCATCGGGACGGACAACGCTCCCAAACTGCCCTCCGTCGACGTGGCCGTTGTGTCCGGTACCGTGGTCTCCGGCGATGGAACGACACCGATACCTGCGGCGGTTGCGCATTTCAAGAGCGCCTCGCCGTATTACGGTCGCGATTACTACGTGAACGCCGATGCGTTCGGACGGTACGAATTCCGCGCGAATACCGACGGCACGGCAAACGCCGTTGCGATTTCGTTGGAACCGTTTGGCGTGGACGCGCTACACCCTAAGACGGGCGCGTCTACCGGACTTTCGCAAAGTGATTTTGTCGCGCCACAAACCACGGTAATCAAAAACTTAGTGTTTAACAACACGGGGAATATTCGTGGAGTTGTGCGTCGCCACAACGGGGCGCTGGTTGCAGGAGCGGACGTCGTGCAATGTGCGCCTGCCGATCAAGCGCCGTGCGGCAATCCGTCGAACTTCGATAAGACTTTGAGTAACGGTACGTATTTGCTTGCCGCGAGTCGGCCGGGCGACTACAGCTTGCATGCGCAGGTGCTGCACCCGCAGCAAGCTGGTGGTATGCCCATGTTAGGCAGGGCGACGGGGACGGCGACGGCAGGCGATACGGCCGTCGTGAACGTGACGATGGAGGAAACGGGTAGCCTCGCTGGCCTTGTGCGGGCGGCGAATGGGGATCCTCTCCAAAACGCAGTGGTGAAGTTGAGCTTTGTGAGTCCACAAGGGACCTACCTCGCGCGCACGACTACGACGGACACGGCCGGTCGCTATCGATTCTTCGATGTGCGGGTGGGTGGTGTCGCCGTTGAAGTGAAAGATCCGCTGTCGCAAGCAATCGGTCGCGGTACATCGGTGGTCGTGGTGGACGTTGAAACGACGCTGGACATTACCCTGGGTGCATTTGGCACGTTGGCTGTGCAAGTCAATTTCGCAAGAGGAAGCCCTGCTGGAATCACGCAGGTTTACTACGAAAGCACGGTCAACACGGATTCCGGCTATGGCGAGACGGACTCCAACGGCCGCGTCAACTTCAACGTCGCGGTGGGTTCCTATCGCGTGAGCGCGTGGCACCCTGATGACCCCAGTAACGCCGCACTGAAGAGTACGGTCACAGCGACTGTCGCGACCCAAGCGAGCGTCGTTGACGTGGTGGTAGGTCTGCCTGCTGCCGGCGCCGTCAAAGGTCAGGTCCTGCGCCCTGATGGCAGCACATTGGCAGGGGGCTTTCCATACACTATCAAGCCGGTCAACTCGTCACGCGTCGTTACCCCGCAGTCGATACGTACGGATGCGGTGGGCAACTATCGATTCAGCGCGCTTCCCGTCGGGCAGTGGATCATTACGGCCTACGATGCCGAACAAAATCGATTTGCGGACGATGTGTTTTTCATTGCGCAAGATGGCCAAGAGGTCACCGTTAATTTGAATTTGGAAGACAACCGCATCGCTTTGCCGGCGGTCCTCAGAGATGCGAATCGCTTTCCGTTCGACGTTCAACCCACGGGTGAGGTAGCAACGGGTTTAACAAGCGTTGCGAACGCATTTGCTGGGGCCGGCCGTTTGGAGATTAACGGTACGGCGTTTACTGGCGACACAAGCGCGCTGCTCGAGGCGCAAAAACGGCAATTCGCGATCACGCAACCTGCGGCACTGGCGGGGCTCACAGTTACGCGAAAGGTGTTTGTTCCGTACGGGGCTTATTTCGCGAGATACCTCGAAGTGCTGGAGAACAAATCGTCGATTCCCGTCACCGTTGACGTTACGCTGAAACACGGTCTTCCGTCGTCGTCTATTGTTCACAGCACGTCCTCGGGCGACGCGATGTTCGCCGCGAATGATCGATGGTTGATTGTCGACGACGCGGCGGATGGCGATCCGTTGCTTGCCCCGCAACAGGCGACGACAGCCTTTTTATTGCATGGAGTAGGGGGGGCTGTTCTCCCCGACGCGGCGAGTTTCGTCGATAGCGCGAGCGTAAGTGACAAGCAAGCCACGATGCAGTGGTCGTCGCTTACAGTGCCAGCGAACGGGAAGACGGTGTTGATGCACTTTGCGGTGCAGCAGATCAACAGAACGGGCGCATTCGCTGCCGTGGAACGCCTCGCTACGCTTCCACCAGAGGCCCTCGCATCATTGACGGAATCGGAAGTGCTTAGCATCAGGAATTTCAACGTTCCGGCTAATGGGGAGAGCACGGTAACGCCGTTACCGCGACTCACAGGCGGCCTGAATGGTCGTGTGTTGGAAGGCGACGGACGCACGCCTGTTGTGGGTGTGCACGTCACAGTTCAGAGCAGTCATCCGCTCTTCAATCGCCTGTGGGGCATGCAACCCGATCCGACTGTGACTTGCGCGGTCATCCCCGGAACATCGCTCCCATTTCAAGTAGGTAATAACAACATTGGAAGTGTCTCGTCTGGCGCGTTTCCGAACGCAACACCCCCGGTCTTGGCCGGTACTTATGCGATGAATGGCCAATTGACGGCGGAGGACTCGGTGGTCATGCCAGAAGGAGCCCCGGTGACGATACGAGCCCAACAGGCCGACATCTGCTTCGGATACTACGCTGGGCACTCGTGGACACGAATTCCGTCAAAGACATATCTCACCAGTCCGACCGTTGTGCAGAACGTCGTCTTTGATTCAGGCGTTCTAACAGGTGCCGTTACCGGCTACAACGACTTTTCCGTTACCACTGGTCGCCTCTACCTTTCCGTTGACAACCCGGAGTCACCTGACTTTCACTTCGTGCCCATAGAGAGCGACGGAAAGTATGTTTATCCCGGACTCCCGCCGGGAACCTATGACCTACTCGTGGACACTACTCATCCGCAGTCGACCTTTAGCGATTTACGAGGCTCTCGTACGAATACTGCCACTATTCTTGGCGAGGTAACTGTGACAGACGTAAGACTGCAGCCTGCGGGGTCGGTCGTAGGCGCGGTTGTCACTGCCAACGGTGAGGCGACTGTCGACGCTGTCGTTGAGATATTTGGGGCGGCCACTGGGCAAACGTACGATCAGTGTGCTGCTGACTGTGTGGCGGCAACCCGTTCGCAGCACAAGGGAAAGCGCGACGTGAGGCGGTCAACGCGGACCGATAGCTTAGGACGGTTTAACTTTGCGGCGTTGCCCATAGGCAATTATTCGCTCTCTGTGACCGACCCGGTCTCGGGCGGGAAAAGCGTTGTCGCGGTCACAGTAAACGACGGACAGGCGAGTGTCCAAAATGTAACCCTGTTCGGGCTCGGTACCATCAATCTGAACGTGACCACGGCCAGTGGTGCGCCGGTGACTGATGCCATTGTCTACATCACGTCTGCCTCCCGTGGCGCAGAATTGGTGGCGGGACGCACGAATGCGCAGGGCGGCTTGGTCATTGCGAATGTGCCGACCGGCGAGTACACGATACGGGTGAGAGATCCGCGCGTACCAGCCGATTATGTTTACCAAGCGACAGCAGATCCGTTCTTCCAACGAACGATTTCCGGCGTGCTTAGCAACAACGGTGAAACCAAGGCTGTGACCATTGCGATGCGGGTTATGACCTCGCTACATGTGACGGTGCGCGACGTGGACCTGAGCCAACCACTTGTGAACGCGACTGTATACGTCATTGATGCACGGGGTAGTCGTATTGCGGGAACAACGGACGCGTTGGGCAGAGTATTGGCGCAGGCAATTCCGGAGGGCCCCTTCGAATTTGTGGTTCATCCCCGCGCCGATACGTACTGGAGACGTGTGCACACAACGGGCGTCGTGACGACGGCGGACGATGGAAGTACCGTGCCAGTCGGGTTGCCGATTTCTCAAATGATCGACCAAACGGGTGCGCTGACGTTTGAAGGCGAGCGCCGAATATACGAAGTAGTGGTGAAGGCTGGAGATAACTTCACCGTCAACTTTGTTGGCGAGACCAGATCCCTAGCCGCCGCTTTGCCATCCGCGGCCATCGCTATTTACGATTCGCAAGGGCTCTTAGTAAGCTCTGGGGCGATCGGCCAAAACGTTTCGGTGTTCAGTGCGCCGCCCAGCGTAGACGCAACTTACGCTGGGCCGTATACGATCGCCGTGCAAGCGCATGAGACAGGTCTTCGCGCGCTTGGCGCGTACAGGCTGAGTGTTGACGTTAATGGATTTGCCGGGACAGTCTCTCCGTGGCTAGGTGCGAACGTCACGGGTAGAGTACTTCGCGCGTCTGGCGGCGCGGCGTCCGGACGTCTCGTCGAAGTGACTTCGTCGCAGCCGCTAAGTCTGCGCGTACGTGTCGTGACCAACAGTGATGGCGTGTACAGCTACGGCGGCGTCCCGACGGGTTCGACGTCCGTTAAGGTAATCAGTGAGCGCGGGTCTGTGCTGTTAGGTAAGACAGTCAATGTTCCGGGTGCTTCGAGTGTCACCGCCGAGGACATATCGTTGCCGTCCATGACGACGCTAACGCTCGTTGTGCGACTGAGCGATGGCACGCCCGCGCCATTGGGAACTTACATTGATTTGTTCGATGACCTCGGGGGGCGTCACTTGAGTACCGATGTCAACGGCGTCATCACGGCCGAAGTTGTTGGGCCATTTAACGCTTTCGCTCAAACTCCGACTTTGCCGGGCGAAATTCTGTCGCGCTGGTCTGTTCCAATTGTCGACGGCATAGCGCAAAGTCTCACGCTGGATTTCGCGCCTGCTGTTGGACGGGTATCGGGGCAGGTGTACAAATTTGGTGGGATTCCGATCACCGGCCAAAGTGATGTTGGCGTTGATTTGTTCGCGCATGCGAACGGATACTGGCGCTTTGCTTGGACGGACTACTGGACAGGTCGCTTTGCAGTCACCAATTTCGAGGCGTACGATACGCCAATTGAAATCCGTGCGTATGACCGGACCGTGGAGCGATATTCGCAGCCAATTCTGGTGACTGTTCCGGCGGGTTCGAGCGTCACCGGTGTCGCGTTGACCCTCGGCCCAGTTGCGACATTTGGAGGGTATGTACTTGACATAGCCGATGAGCCAGCGTCGGGTGCAACGGTCTGTGCGGACTACGATGATGGTTTGAATCTTTACCATGACGGCGTCAGTCGTCCCATCAGAAAATGCGCGGATAGCAACGCCGACGGGCTCTACACGTTCCCTGCGTTACCCGCTGGCGTGCCGTTCACTCTTCAGGCGAAGCGGGGCCCACTCAGCTCCTTGCCGAGATTCGTGATGATTCCGGAAGGACTGAGCTCAGATTCGACGCAGCCGCTCCGGTTGTTGCCTCCCGTTTCCTCAGCAAATGAGGGGCAACTACCGAAAGTGCCCGTGGGCAAGGCGCAAGCGCCATCTTCCGATTTGAAAGCGCAGCGGCTACGTGTGGGTACCGATGCGCTGCCACCGAAGCCGAACGTGGTAGCGCGGAATTTGGAGGTTCATCCATGAAGTGGGTTAGTTGGTTATTCGTGATCGCTTGGTACGCGATGGTCACGCTCGGCGTGGCGCGTGCGGAGCCTTGGGGCCGCGACGACGCGCCGGTGACGATCATGGTGTTTTCTTCATTCACTTGCCCGTATTGTGCTACAGCAAACAAACAGCTCGATCAGTTGCGGCGCAAGTATCCCAACGACGTACGAATCGTCTTTAGGCATTTTCCGCTTTCGGATACAGCCGAGGCACGGCGGCCTCACTTGGTTGCTGCAGCGGCTCAAGCGCAGGGGAAATTTTGGGAGGCGCACGACATTATTTTTGGACGAACGGCTGCTCGCACGGACATCGAGTTGATTGGCTCAATGACAGTTGGCGCCTCGTCGATTGATGGAGGTTTGCTTCGCGCTGCATTGGCCGACGGGACGGCAGCGAGGCAACTTCAAGATGACGCGGCAGTCTCGCAAGCGCTCAAAGTCCGTGCGACCCCGACGTTCTTTATCGACGGTCTGCGACTTGAAGGCGTGCAAGAGATGGCGACGTTTGAGAGCATCATTGATTTTAAGCGGGGAGCGACCGCCGCGCGATCGACGGTGCCATCGACGAAGTGAAGCCGTTGCCCGTTTCTCCAACGCGCCTGTTCCTCGCGTTCCTGCTCTGTGACCCGCTTTCTGCGATGGCCGCGGAATTGACGAATTTAGATGCATTGGTGCTCGCTGCCGCGCAGGGCGACGTGGCCCGTGTCCAGCGCCTCATTGACCTGCGCGTGGACGTGAACGAAGTTTCCGTCCGCGCCAATGGAGGTGTGGCGCTTGTGCAAGCGGCAGCGAGCGGCAATGTCGCCGTGATGACAACACTTGTTCGTGCGGGCGCCGGCATCGACGCTGTCGATGGTCGTGGTGAGCGCGCTTTGGTCGTGGCTGCATACGGTGGCCGGCTCAATGCGTGCAAATTGCTGCTTAGTGAAGGCGCGTTGGCTACGCCTAAAGCAGGCGACCGCATGTCGCCTCTCGTAGCAGCTGCGTACGGCGGCGAAGTTGGTGTGGTCAAGGCATTGCTTGCGGCAGGGGCGAGTCCTCACGAGAGTGATCGTTCGGGACGCTCCCCGCTGGTCATTGCCGCTCGCGCTGGCAATGTTGAGATCGTTCGAGCGTTGTTGGATGCGTCGCGGCCTGACGCGAACGAAGTTCTGTGGCGCATGCGGCGTGTCGATGCTGCGGGAGAGGCGCGTCGCGGGGCACATCTTGAGATCGCTCGTTTGCTGACCGAAGGCAGGCAATGATGGAACGCGTAGCCTGCGTGCCAAGGATCTTCACCGCGGCTTTGATTTCCACGTTCTTGGTTGGTGCCGTGTATGCGGAAGAGTTTGTATTGCCGCTGACCCCGGCATCGCTGATTCGGCTCGACGCTGCGGCAGCTGGCCGCGTTCCCTACGTTTCGCCTGCTGCTGAAAGTCCGTTGTCGGCCCCTACTAGCGTGCCAGTCGCTCTTCAGTCCCCGAACGTTGTACGACCAACACTTGCGTGGACAAAGTTGGCGACGGATTTATTTGTGAAGCATAAGACTTCCCCGAATCGAGCGGCGCGTGCGCTAGCAATTCTGCACGCGGCGATGCACGACGCGACGGTGTATACGCGTCAACGTTGTGGTGGCAAGTCCTGCATTGCAGATGCCGAGTGGCTGGCGGTAAGCGCGGCGGCGGCCCGCACTGTCCGTTATTTGTTTGTTGCGGAAGGCAACAACTTTGATCGCGCTGTTTATCGACTGGCGTTTGCCGCCAACACATCGATCGGAGTTAGTCATTCCGAGGACAAATCGAGATGGCTCAGCGTAGGGCAAATTGTTGGCGAAGCCGCCGTACAGTACGCTGAAAGTGATGGCGCGGCCAAGGGATGGAACGGATCGAATCTCGAATACTACGGGGAGGGCCGATATTACGGCCCGGGAAGTTGGGAGCCGACGGCGCCTTATTTCTATTACCCTCCGGAGGAACCTTTCGCCCCGGGGTGGCGTACGTGGTCACTTGAAAGAGCGTCCGAGTTCCGGCCCACGCCCCCGGACTTCGCGACGGATGTTTACATTGAAGCGCTGCGCGAAGTCGTGAGCTTCAGTCCGGAAAAACTAAGCGGCCAGCAGAGGCGAATCGCACTGCTCTGGGCTGATGGTCGCGGAACGGTAACTCCGCCGGGTCATTGGAATTTGATTGCGCTCGATTTGCTTAGTCAGAGCACTGTATCGGACAAAGGCGTCGTTAAACTTTTCACACTACTCAATCTCGCACTCGCCGATGCCTTCGTGGCCGCGTGGGATGCGAAGTACGCGTACTGGAGCATGCGACCAGTAACTGCTGCCAAAAAACTACTCGGCGTCAGTTTTGCCCCGTTAATACTGACGCCTGCGTTCCCCAGTTACGTTTCTGGTCACGCCGCTTTTAGCGGCGCTGCAGCTACGGTATTGGCGCACTACTTTCCCGACAAAGCGGCGACCCTTCACGCGATGAGTGAAGAGGCCGCCATGTCCAGACTTTACGGGGGGATACATTTTCGGTTCGATAACGAGGACGGATTAGCGCTTGGTCGGCGCGTGGCAACGCGCGTCCTCGAACGCTATGGCTCTAGCGTAGTCCGCTGAGCAACACCAACACCGCGCCACTGCCGCCACCGTTCGGGCGAGGTTCGCAATAGGCCAAGACTTCGTCTTTTTGCTGCAACCAGCGGCGCACTTTGTTGCGAAGGACAGGGATTTTCTGGTGGCTGGACAGGCCCTTGCCGTGGATGATGCGCACGCATCGGTGGCCCGCCACGCGGGCGATGCGCATGAAGTTCATTAGCGCTTCGTGCGCTTCATCCTGTGTGTGGTTGTGTAAATCAATTTCGGCGTTAATCGTCCACTGCCCACGTCGAAGTTTGCGTAGCAAATCAGGGCTCACACCGCCGCGTAGGTAGCTCTGTTCGTCTTCGATGTCGGCGCCGATGTCCCAGCTCATAGGGCTTGGATTCATCGCGAGTTGGCTCGTTGTTAACGCTGCCAGCTCGTCCGCGTGGCGCTGCGCAGCAATGGGTTTCGGCTTGGCGCGCTTGATGTTTGCTGCGCCATGCTTGGCGATGGGCGCCGCATCCTTTACGGCGTCTCGAAACAGGGCGATGTCGCCTACGTCCGGCGCACGATACTCGCGCCACGGGCGAAACAGGTCGGCGAATCGCTCCGGTTCGGACGCTGTGCTTGGCTGCACGCTTGTTGCCACGCTGGGAGCGCTGGCCACTGCGGCAGCGCGGCGAGCCTTGCGTGCTTGTTTTCGCTCCAGCTTTAGGAGCGACGCGAGTTCAGTAAAGTCGTTGCTTGAAGCCATGCGCTGACTCTGAATGTTGCTCGAAGTTCAGGAGCGGCGGACCCGCGACGTTGCCGATTGCGGGAACGAATCGTTTCTACACCAACGGGGGGGCTTTACCCGTGCAGCGCCTCAAGGTACGCCTGCGCATCCAGCGCGGCCATGCAGCCCGTACCGGCGCTTGTTACGGCTTGACGATAGACGTGATCGGCGACGTCGCCCGCAGCGAACACGCCGGGAACGCTGGTGGCGGTTGCGCCGCCGTCGGTGCCGGTCTTTACCTTGATGAAGCCGCCGTTCATCTCAAGCTGACCGGCGAAGATGCCGCTGTTCGGCGTGTGGCCGATGGCGACGAAGAGACCCGGCGCTTTGACTTCCTGCGTCGCACCGTCGAGCATGCTCTTCAAGCGCACGCCAGTGACGCCAGACGCGTCGCCCAAGACTTCGTCTACGTAGTGATCCCAGATTACGCGCATGTTGCCGCCGTCCTTGGTCTTGGCCAGCAGTCGATCAATCATGATGGCTTCGGCTTTGAATTTGTTGCGACGATGCACGACGGTCACCGTCTTCGCGATGTTCGACAAGTACAGCGCTTCTTCGACCGCCGTATTGCCGCCGCCAACCACGATGACGTCCTGATTCTTATAGAAAAAGCCGTCGCAGGTGGCGCAGGCCGAGACGCCTTTGCCGCTGTACTTCTCTTCGCTGGGCAAGCCAAGGTATTTGGCTGACGCACCCGTCGCCACGATCAGCGCATCACAGGTGTATTCGCCGCTGTCACCAATCAGGCGTTTCGGTGTTTCGTTGAGAAATGTCGTGTGAATGTGATCGAAAATGATTTCCGTGCCGAAACGTTCCGCGTGTTTTTGAAAGCGCTCCATGAGCTCCGGCCCCTGCACGCCGTCCACATCGGCTGGCCAGTTATCGACCTCGGTCGTGATCGTGAGCTGACCGCCCATTTGCAAACCCGTGATCAACACGGGCTTTAAGTTGGCGCGCGCGGCGTAAACCGCAGCGGTGTAACCCGCAGGGCCGGAACCGAGAATGAGGAGGGGACAATGGCGAGGAGTGGACATGATGCTTTGCGTAATTTGAATTGAGTGCAGGTTGCGAACCAGGCCGGCCTAGCCGCCTGTCATTGCGACCATGCGAATGAGGTGCGCGAGCGATGCCGCTTCCATTTTTTCCATGACCCGCGCGCGGTGGGCTTCGACGGTCTTGATGCTGATGTCTAGATCGTAGGCGATGGTCTTGTTCATCTTGCCCGAGACTACGGCGTCGAGCACTTGTCGTTCACGCTCGGAAAGCGACGCCAAGCGGGCTGTGATGCCGGAGAGTTGGCTGTGCTGCGCCTGCGTCTCCACGGCGAACGACAAGGCTTCTTCCACGCGTTTCAAGAGGTCGCCCTCCGCGAACGGCTTTTCGATGAAATCGAACGCGCCGCGCTTGATGGCGGTGACGGCAATCGGAACGTCCGCGTGTGCGGTGACAAAAATGATTGGCATCTTGATACCGCGTTCGGTCAGCGCTTCTTGCGCCTGCGGGCCGCTCATGCCGGGCATACGCACGTCGAGCACGGCGCAGCGCGGCGGGCCGCCGACGCCGGGCTTGACCTCAAGCAGAAAGGCCTCGGCATTTGGAAAGAGACGCGCTTGGTAGCCGTGCGTTTGCAACAACCACGCGACCGAATCGCGAAACGCTTCGTCGTCGTCGATGACGTAAACGATTCCAGGATGAATGCTCATCAATGCCCTTCGTCAAACGGTAAAGTAAACCGGAAAATCGTGCCGGTGGGTCTATTTTCACTAAAAGTGAGGTTCCCCTCATGATATTCAATCAGAGAACGGCAAATGTTGAGGCCCATGCCCATGCCGTCGGTCTTGGTGCTGAAAAACGGTGAGAACAGTTGCCCCGCAACTTCGGGCGGGATGCCAACGCCGTGATCCGCGACCTCGACGACCGCGTGACTGTCGCTCAGGCGCGCGGTCCGTAGCACCGCCACGCGCTCTTCCGGCGGCAAATGCTGCATCGCCTCGCGCGCGTTCCGCAAGAAATTCACCAACACCTGCTCGATCATGATGCGATCGGCGAACACCAACGGCAAGTCTTCAGCAAGATCGAGTTCGCAGCGCAGCGCGCGTTCCTCATCGTCGCTTTGCACGAGTTTCACGACGTCGGAGGCGAGCAAATTGATGTCGAGCGCTTGCCGCTGCGGCTCTCGCGTACGCACGAACTCACGCACGCGGCCGATGATTGCGCCCGCTCTTGCAACTTGTGCGTCGGCTTTTTCCATCGCGCCGATCACCGCGAGGTCCACGTCACCGTTGGTCTTCAGGCGTTTGATGCAACCGTTGACGTAGTTCGCGATCGCGGCGAGCGGTTGGTTGATCTCGTGTGCAAGCGTCGAGGCGATTTCGCCAACGGTCATGAGGCGCGACGTGCGTGTGAGTTTGTCTTGCTGGGTTTGCCGGATGCGTTCGGCTTCGACGCGGTCTGTAATGTCGCCCAGCGTTGTCAGGCGTGCGATGCGCCCGTCCACCCAGCGCACTGCGCGGGTTCGCGTGAGGAACCATCGCCCGCTTTCACGGTGTTCAAGTTCATCCTTGAATACTTCACCGGGCTCGCCTTCATACGTTAACAAGTACGGCGCGGGGTAGCGCGCGCTCGGGCTTTCGGTGAAGCCCGCTTCGAACTGGCTCGCGTTCCTGCCTACTTCGATGTCCGGAAACGTCTCGCGCAGTCGTGTGTTGCAGAAGAGCAGTTGATTGGTCGAGAGCTCGCTGACGTACACCGACACGTCGAGCGAGTCGAGCACGGTCTCGAAGCGCTCGTTTG
>JAKPSO010000638.1 GCA_029571495.1 Pseudomonadota bacterium | reverse complement strand
CGGGGCCATCGCATCGCATAGTGCAAGCCAAGCGTCTCAGCAGTCCGCTCAAACAGCGCCTTTCGATTGCCGGTGAAACTGCCGAATCGTCGAATATCTACGTCCGACAGATCGCTTGAAGCCTCGCCGCCGACGATCCACTCGGCGATTAATCGCCCCGCACCACCTGAATTGGCGATACCTGCGGAATTGAATCCCGCACAAATGAAGAAGTTGCGGAGTTCTGGCGCCTCGCCAAGAATGAAGTTCCCGTCCGGCGTAAAACTTTCCGGACCGTTGAGCAACATCTTGATTTCTGCCGTCTCGAAACATGGCGTGCGATGGATGGCATTGGTCATCAGAATTTCAAACTGATCCCAATCTTCACCGAGCAGTTCGAACTGAAACGTAGCCGGAATTGGGTCCACTTTCCAAGGCTTTGCCTTGGGCTCAAATCCGCCCATCACGAGGCCGCCAACCTCTTCCTTGTAGTAGATAAAACCGTCGGGATCGCGCATCACGGGAAGCATGGGATGCACGCCGTCGATCTTGCCGGTCACAACATAAAAGTGTTCCGCCGAGTACAGGGGAACATTCACGCCCGCGAGTCGACCAAATTGTCGCGCCCACTGGCCGGCGCAGTTCACGACGACCTCACAGCGTACGTCGCCTTGCGCTGTCTGAACGCCGACAGCGCGCCCACGCTCAACGATGACACCCGTCACCTCAACGCCTTCGAGCATGCGCACGCCCGCGTTGCGCGCACCCTTGGCAAGCGACATCGCCAAATCCGCTGGATTCGCCTTTCCGTCGCCCGGAATCCAAATAGCGCCCCGCAAATCGTCGGTACGCATGACCGGAAAGTGTTCTCCCGCCTGTCGTGCAGAGATTTCTTCAACTTCAACGCCGAAGCTCTTTGCCAAAGCCACCTGTTTGCGCAGCACCTTCATGCGCTCTGGTGTGCGCGCCACGTTCACGCTTCCGCATTGCTTCCAACCGGTTGCAAGCCCAGTCTCAGCCTCGAGTGTTGAGTACAGCTCGATGCCGTACTTGCTCATGCGTGTCATGTTGCGATTGGGGCGCATCTGACCGATCAGTCCCGCCGCGTGCCACGTCGTGCCGCAGGTGAGCTTGCCTTGCTCCAACAACAACACGTCGGTCTTGCCGAGCTTTGCGAGGTGATACGCCGTCGAACAGCCCGCGATACCGCCCCCAACAATGATGATCTCTACGTGAGTAGGAAGTCCCATGACTTGCTCCAACGAGGTTAATAGCTACGCGCGTCGATGCCGGGATTCACCCTAAACGAAGCGCCATCACACCAGCGACGATCGTACAAGTACCAATGATGCGGCGGGCGGTGAACGGCTCCCGCAGCAACCAAACACCAAGGAGCGCCGCGAACAAAACAGACGTCTCACGAAGCGCGGCGACCGTGGCCATCGGCGCTCGCGTCATGGCCCAAAGCGCGATCCCGTACGAACCGAGTGACGCCATCGCACCGCCGACGGCAACGGGCCAGCGCGCCTTCGCGTAAGGCATCACCGCTGCTCCCCGACGCCAAAGGACGAGAAGGCCAAACGGCCAACCGTCAAGCACAAAAAGCGCGACAACGTATTGCAGCGCATTCCCTGATGCGCGTGCGCCCTTGGCATCGATGACGGTGTAAATTGCGATGACTACCGCATTGGCAAGCGCAAACAACACCGCACGCGGATGGTCAAAAGCGTGTCGAGATAGCCCCAACACAAGCACACCAGCGCAGATGCCGACAACGCCTCCCCACGAAAGGGTAGAGAGATTTTCACCGACCGTCGCCGTAGCAGAAAGCGCCACAAGCAACGGCGCTACGCCGCGCATGAGCGGATAAGTTAGACCCATATCCCCGTGCTTGTACGCGCCGGCTAGCGCGATGTAATAGCCGATGTGAATGACGACAGAAGCGCCGATGTAGGGCCAACATGCGACGGGCGGGACGCCGACGACATACAACAACGGAATCGCAAGCAGCGAGCCGACGAGATGAATGAGGGCCGTGTCGAGCGCCTTGTCGGTGCTTGATTTGACCGCGACATTCCAACTCGCATGTAGCAATGCGCCAATCAAAACAATTGCGATGATCGGCCACGTTAATGTCACGAGTCGCTAGGCAGGCAGAGCGCAGCGGGCCGCACGTTCGATGTAGTGCCCCAGCGACGGTGTCGCGAGGCCGGGCGCCTTCGCTAGGTCGTCCCAGATGCGCAACTGAACCGCGTTTTCAGCGCCGACTGTTTCAATGAACGCCTGCGCTTCGCTCGCCGTAAAAATCCCGCCTTGAAGCGTCAAACTGCGCTTCGAGTCGTCCGACAATTTTTCGTAGTACCCCCGTTGGCTCGCACACAGGTAGCGCTTCGCATCGACGTGCAACTTGATGCCGTTTAGCACCTGGTCCCTAAAAAGTCCGCGAAGAAACGGAAGCGCGCGAAATTGGTGGACGTCGTCGACACCACGCAGCGTCGGCGTCTCACCAAAATCATGAAGAAGATGACCCAGGTCGTGCAAGAACGCAGCCGTCACGAGCTCGTCGTCCGCGCCATTCTGCTCCGCCAAATATGCTGTTTGCAACGCGTGCTCGAGTTGCGTCACAGGCTCACCAGAGTACTGTTCATGTCCGCGCTCGGAAAACAACAGTTCGATATCTAGGAGAGTCAGCACGCTACACCCAGGGCAGCGAGTAGGTCTTGATATTCGTGAAGCTCTTGATTGCTTCTTGGACACCTTCCTTGTAACCGAGACCCGAGTCTTTGATGCCTCCAAACGGCGTGAGCTCCAAACGGTAACCTGGTACTTCACGTACGTTCACCGTACCCACGTCCAATTCGTTGATGAACCGCGTGATGTAGTCCAAGCGATTCGTACAGACCGCGCTTGAGAGCCCGTATGCAGTGCCATTTGAAATGCGAATAGCGTCGTCAATATTCTTGAAACGAACGATGGGCGAGACCGGTCCAAACGTCTCCTGCATCACCAAGGTCATCTCGGGCCGCACTTGGTCGAGCACTGTGGGTGAATAGAGCGCGCCACGTCGCGCGTTTCCGACCAACAGTTTTGCGCCTTGCGCAACCGCTTCGTTGACGCGTGATTCGAAGAGCATCGCGGCAGCCTCGTCAATGACGGTACCCATTTCAACCTTTGGGTCCGCGGGATCACCGTAGCTCCACGCCTTCGTCTTCGCAACCACCTGCTCAACGAATGCGTCTGCAACCGCTTCGTGCACCAACATGCGCTTGATCGCGGTGCAGCGCTGGCCGGAGTTTTTGTATGACCCCTGAACCGCGAGCGTCGAAGCTTCATCGATGTCGGCGTCTTCCATCACAATGATCGGATCATTGCCGCCGAGCTCCAACACCATGCGGCGATAACCCGCCGTTTTCGCGATGTACTTGCCGATGGCAACACCACCCGTGAAGGTGATTAAGTCAACGTGTTCGTTGGTCAACATTTCGTCCGCGATTTCCCGCGGATCGCCCGTGATCACAGAGAGCATTTCCGGCGGCAGACCGGCTTCGTAGAGAAAGTCAGCGAGCAGAATGGCGGAGAAGGGAACCTTCTCCGATGGTTTCAACACCATCCGATTATTGGTCGCCACGCTTGGTACGACCTTGTGCGCGACTTGGTTCATCGGGTGGTTAAACGGTGTAATCGCCGTAATAACGCCCAAGAGCGGTGAACGCTGCGTGTATACGCGGCGCTTCTTGCCATGATGCGTCAGATCGCAGCTAAAGATCTGCCCGTCATCCTTGAGCACCTCGTTAGCGCCAAACAGAAAAACGTCGCTCACGCGACCAGCCTCATAGATTGCATCTTTCATGCAGAGACCAGCTTCAGCGGAGATCAGGCGCGCGACTTCGTCTTGGCGCCGTTTGGCAATATCCGCAGCGCGGTTGAGAATCGCCGCGCGCTCAAATCGAGTGAGTTTTGGTCGATAAGCGTGCGCCACCGAGTAGGTGTGTCGTACTTCCTCCAGCGTCGCCTTCGGCACGGTACCAATGACCTGTTCCGTAAACGGGTTGTGCACAGCAATCGCACGGTCGCCAGTGCGGTCCGCCCCCACCTTTCGCCCGTGAATGCGCATGGCGTTGAGTGCGTTGTCGAGAATGAACTGATTGATCATGAAAGGAGTACCTGAACTATTGGGCGTAATTGAGCGCTAAGTCGAACGCATCAAAATTGCGGAATCGTCGATCGCGATCCAAGCCGGGCAACGGACGATTCACGATTAGGGGCACCCGTTGTTCACTCACACCGCCATGCGACCGAAGCGGCGCGTCGAGGCCGGTTAAATCATGTTTCGAAGCGGAGGTACCAATCACGGTCGAGCGCTCCGAAACTACCACTAGATCGCCTATACGATCAGCAGGCAACTCGAAGTGGGCTGCGGCATCGGCGCGACCACGCACGGACTCCATCCCGCGAAGTGCCGCAAGCTTTTCGCGCGCGACAACTGGATCGACGTCGGCGGGCAAGTAGACCGTCGCGAACGAGCCGAGCGCGCCGTGGTGTACGACGTAGGGATCAGTGATGGGCAAGATAACTCGCGCACGCCGGAGGCCAAGCCAATCGTCAAACCAGTCTTGAAGATAAACAACGTCAGGCGTACCGTCCATCGCGACCTTGGCGTTCATGCCATGATCCGCCGTCAACGCGATGACACATCCCATGGCGTCGAGCTTGCCGAGGTAGCCGTCCATCATCGTGTAAAACGCGTTCGCACCCTCAGTGCCAGGCGCATGCTTATGCTGAACGTAGTCGGTTGTGGACAGGTACATCACGTTTGGCCGGACGCTCGCCATAAGCTGCACGCCCGCAGCGAAGACGAACTCGGAGAGCGCTGCGCTGTACACGTCCGGCACCGGCAAACCAACGCGCGCCAAGACGTCATCGATACCGTTCTCGCCGATTGTGACCTGATCGGCTTTCTCCGACGAAAAGCAAATTCCTTTCATCTTGTGGCCCAAGAGTTTGCGCAGCTTGTCTTTAGCGGTGATCACTGCGACCGACTGTCCCACATCCGCTAGGCCGGCAAGAATGGTTGGTGCGCGCAGCCATTTCGGGTCATTCATCATGACTTCGGAGTTGGTCGTAGTATCCAACAAGTAGTTGCCACAAATGCCGTGCACCGAGGGCGGAGCACCCGTCACAATGGACAGGTTATTCGGATTGGTAAACGTCGGAACGACGCAGTCGGCCACGATCCCAACGCCCGTCGCAAGCGTCCGCTTCAGCCAAGGCATGCGTCCCTGTGCGACCGCTTGCCCTAAGTAGTCGGGTTCGCAGCCGTCGACGCAGACTACGACGGTGGGGCTTGTCGGCACACGGTACGTGCGGCCATTGACACTGACTGTGTTCACGGGAATTCCTTTGTCTCTTTCGGCGCGGCTTATAAGTTACCGCGCCCGATACTCTCGTAAATTTGACGTTGCCGTCGCGGTGCTCGTGCTACGCGACTGTCTGCGCAAGTCGTTCTCGATGGTGCGCTCTTTACTGTCCATCACGTGCTCGAACATCGCACGTCCCGCCAACTCTTCGTCGCCGGACGCGATCGCCTTAACGATTTGCCGATGCTCACCAACAGACACGGGCATCAACCACCCGTCCGCAAGATTGAGTCGCCGAAACAACGCGAGCTCTTTAATGAGCTTGCGATAAATGGAAGTGAGTTTCCTGTTGCCGGCCATTTCGACGAGCCGATCATGAAACTTCAAGTTAGCTAAGTGGTACTCGCGCGTGTCACCGGACTTCACTGCGCGTTCCATCAGGTCCACCAACGCCTTAACTTCTTTCAATTGCTCCGCAGTGATGTTTTTTGCGAGTTGTCGACCCACCAGTTCATCCATTGCTGCGCGTAGATCGAATATTTCTACAGCCTCGTCAATGGGAATATCGCGGACGAATACGCCACGATTTTTCTCGTTGCGAACCAAGCCCGCCTCTTCCAACATGCGGAAGGCTTCGCGCACCGGCCCACGTGACACTCCCATCCGTTCGGCGAGTGTGGCCTCTACCAGTTTGCTTCCCGGTGCATATTCGCCGGCCAAAATGGCCCGCTCGATATCCTGCTGCACGACCGTCGTAAGCGAACTAGATTGCAACAATGCGATCGTCGCTGAAGGTGAGTCGAGTGCTGTTGCGATGCTGGCTGGCATGCCGCTATTTGACGCAGGATTAAGCGGATTGTCAACAATCTACAAAAAACAATTGACAAATAAACCGTCACGACGCTAAAACCAAATGGAACGTTGGCGACAACTGACCGTAAGGCGTGGCACGGCATGGATCATGCTACTTGCGCCGGTGTCATTGCCTTGTCACGCATCGGGTACACCATTGACCGTCTTTTAATAGGAGCATAGTCATGCGTCTTTCCACTCTATTGCGCTGGTCCGCCGTCGCGGGCGTAGCGTTCGTCAGCACCGTCGCCCTTGCCCAGAAAACAACGTTACTTGTGTATACGGCGCTAGAAACCGATCAGCTGAAGGCCTATCAAGAAGGCTTCAACAAAGTGCATCCGGATATTGAACTCAAATGGGTGCGCGATTCGACCGGCGTCGTAACGGCGAAGCTCCTGGCAGAAAAGGGCAACCCGCAGGCCGACGCGGTCATGGGCGTTGCGGCCTCAAGTCTCGCACTGCTCGACAAGCAAGGCATGCTCGAGCCGTACGCGCCGTCGAATTTGTCGGCCATCTCGCCACAATATCGTGACAAGAAGTCGGTGCCCGCGTGGTTCGGTATGGACGTATGGGGCGCCACGGTTTGCTTCAACACCGTCGAAGCCGCTAAGAAAGGCATTCCCAAACCCGAAACATGGAAAGACCTAACGAAGCCCGCGTACAAAGGACAGATCGTGATGCCGAACCCCGCCTCGAGCGGCACCGGCTTCTTTGACGTTACGGCCTGGCTCGCCCTATTCGGTGACGACGGCGGCAAGGGCGGTGGCTGGACATTCATGAACGGCTTGCATGAAAACATCGCGCAATACACGCATTCCGGCTCAAAGCCTTGCAACATGGCGGGTTCGGGTGAGTTCGTTGTCGGTATCTCCTTCGAATACCGCGCCAACAGCAACAAGGCCAAGGGCGCACCCATTGACCTCGTGTTCCCGAAAGAAGGCTTGGGATGGGATCTAGAAGCGTTCGCGATTCACAAAGGCACAAAGAAACTTGACGCTGCGAAGAAGCTGGCCGACTGGGCGTCGAGCAAAGAAGCGATGCTGCTTTACGGCAAGAACTTCGCGATCACCGCTGTTCCTGGCGTAGCGGCACCGCTCGCCAACGTGCCCGCCGATTACGAAGCGCGTTTGGTCAAAATGGATTTCGCTTGGGCAGCGGAGAACCGCGAACGCATCCTCGCCGAGTGGAGTAAACGCTACGACTCGAAAACCGAGAAGCGGTAGCGAGTCACCGTCGAACCCCGCGCTAAGCTCGCGGCTTGTTCAGGGGCGCATGCGTCACGCTGCGCCCCGCCGTTTTCTACGTCTATGCAATGAGCCCACCACAACCGTATTTGCAGATCCGCGGAATTCGCAAGAACTTCGGCGCTTTCACCGCTCTCTCCAACATCGATCTTACGATCAACAAAGGGGAATTCGTCTGTTTTCTAGGCCCCTCTGGTTGCGGCAAGACCACTCTGTTGCGCATCATTGCGGGACTCGAAGTCCCAACATCGGGCAGCATCGAACAGAACGGCGCTGACATCACGCGGCGCCCGCCAGCCGAACGCGATTACGGAATCGTCTTTCAGAGTTACGCGCTGTTCCCGAATTTAACGATTGCCGACAACGTAGCGTATGGCTTGACCAATCGAAAGACGCCGCGCGCAGATGCAAATGCACGAGTTCGCGAATTGGTCAAACTGGTCGGTCTGCCCGGAAGCGAAAGCAAATATCCCGGCCAACTCTCCGGTGGTCAACAACAACGCATCGCATTGGCGCGCGCTTTGGCGACGTCTCCTGGCCTGTTACTTCTTGACGAACCGCTCTCCGCCCTCGATGCGCTGGAGCGTGTGCGACTTCGCGGAGAAATTCGGGCTCTACAACAAACACTGGGCGTCACTACCATCATGGTGACGCACGATCAAGAGGAGGCGTTGTCCTTAGCTGACCGCATCGTCGTGATGAATCATGGCGTCATCGAGCAAGTCGGTACTGCGATGGAGATTTACCGAGAGCCCGCGTCACCTTTTGTTGCGGACTTCGTTGGCAAAGTCAACGTGCTACCGGGCACCGTCGATGGTCGCGTGTTACACGTTGGCAGTTTCGCGCTGCCGCTCGATTCCCTCGCGGACGAGCCTCCGCAGAGGAAAGACGTCAAGGTATACCTGCGTCCAGAGGACGTTTTGGCACGCGCTACCGGTGGTGGCGCGCCATCGTTCGACGTCAACGACCCCCACGTGTTTGAGGCGCAGATCGAGAAGATCGAGTTCCTCGGTTCGTTTTGCCACGTGCACGTCAGCGCTCCTGCCTTTGCCCCGCATCGATTGACGGTGTATCTGTCGCTCAACTTTCTGACGGAGCAGTCGCTAACAGAACGATCAAATTTGCGATTGAAACTTCTGCCTGAGCGTTTGCGACTTTTCTAGCGATGAGCAGCGCAACAACCTTTGACGCGCGAGTCGTCCGCCAGTCCACGCACTGGACCGATCGCTTCGCGCATGCGGGCCTGGTCGTCGTCGCGCTGGTCTTGATCGCATTCCTCGCCCTGCCACTTGCCGCGATTCTGTTACAGGCGTTCGAAGGAAAATCCGGCGAATTCGCCGGTCTCAATAATTTTGTCGAATACGCTAAGACGCCCGCGCTGCTGACCAGTCTCTGGAACAGTATCTGGGTATCCGCTGTGGTGACACTCATTGCCGTGCCGCTCGCGTTTGTGTTCGCGTATGGCCTCAGTCGCTCGTGCATGCCGCTTAAGCCGCTATTCCGCGGCATCAGCTTGATCCCCCTACTCGCGCCTTCGTTACTCTCCGCGATTTCGCTCATTTACTGGTTTGGCAACCAGGGCATGCTGAAGGGAATGATGCAGGTGTTTGGCATTTCGCAGATTTACGGCCCGCTCGGCATCGTCATCGCTGAGTGCTTTGCTGTTTTTCCGCACGCGCTTATGATTTTGATCACGGCATTGGCGCTCGCGGATGCACGCCTGTACGAAGCGGCAGATGCGATGGGCACGAAAGCCTCCCGCAAGTTCTTCACGATCACGCTGCCGGGTGCGAAGTATGGGCTGCTTTCGGCAGCGCTCGTCACTTTCACCTTAGTGATGACAGACTTTGGTATCCCCAAAGTCATCGGCGGCAACTTCAACGTACTGGCCACGGATGTTTTCAAACTGGTCATCGGACAGCAAGACTTCGCACGCGGTGCGGTGGTTGCCTTGTTGCTACTGCTGCCAGCGGTGATCACGTTTAGCGTAGACCATTACGTCAGCCGCAAGCAAACGGCAATGCTTACAGCCCGCGCGGTGCCATACCGACCGACGCCGTCCCGCGGATTTGACAGCGCGATGGCCGCGTACTGCTCGCTCATCGCGCTCCTAATGCTTGCAATGCTGGGCATGGCGATCTTCGCATCGTTCGCTAGTTTCTGGCCGTACAACCTCACGCCAAGCATCCGTCACTATGTGCTCGGCTTGGTGGATGGCGAAGTGGCCGAGGGTTTCGTCAATAGTCTGAAAATGGCGGCTGGCACGGCGTTTTTCGGCACGGCATTGGTGTTCTGCTCGGCCTACCTGCTCGAAAAGACTCGCGGCGCGCAGTGGCTGCGTGGTCCGGTGCGCATGCTTGCAATGTTGCCGATGGCTGTACCGGGCTTAGTACTCGGTCTCGGGTACATTTTCTTTTTCAATGCCGCATCCAATCCGCTGAACGCGCTGTACCACACGACCGCCCTCATGACGTTGTGCACGATTGTTCACTTCTACACGACGGGACACTTGACGGCCGTTACCGCACTTAAGAGTCTCGACGGCGAATTTGAGTCAGTCAGCGCCTCGCTGAAGGTTCCTTGGTACAAGACGTTTTGGCGCGTGACTTTGCCGATTTGCACTCCAGCGCTTGTGGACATTGCGCGTTACTTTTTCATCAACGCAATGACCACGATCTCCGCTGTTGTCTTTCTCTATTCGCCGGAAACCAAAGTGGCATCCATCGCGATCTTGAATCTCGACGAGGCCGGTGAAATCGGCGCCGCAGCCGCAATGGCGGTGCTCATCGCCGCGATTTCTGCCGTCGCGACGGGCGTGTTTATGTTGCTTGCGCGCTGGGTCGATCGTCGAACCCAAGCTTGGCGTGGCCCTAGGTAAGTCGACAACCATACATTCAATCACTATGTCCCATGATCGCATTCTCCTCACACCCGGACCGCTGACCACAAGCCTCCGAACCAAACTTGCGATGCTCAAGGATTGGGGTTCTTGGGACATTGAATTCAACGCGGTAACCGCCAGCGTCCGCAAGAGCCTGGTCAACATCATTCATGGTGAAGCGACGCACGTCGTCGTGCCCCTGCAGGGAAGCGGCACCTTCAGTGTTGAGGCCGCTGTGGCGACGCTAGTTCCTCCAAGTGGCCATGTCCTAGTGCTCGACAACGGCGCGTACTGCAAGCGTGCTGCGAGGCTCACGACATTGATGGGGCGGCGATGCACGCTGATGCCGTTTGCGGACCACGAACCGGTCTCACCTGCAGCTCTGCGCGACAAACTCGGCGCGGACACGACGATTACGCACGTCGTGTTGATTCACTGTGAAACGGGCGCCGGCGTGTTGAACCCATTGCAAGCGGTCGCGGACGTGTGCG
>JAKPSO010000614.1 GCA_029571495.1 Pseudomonadota bacterium | reverse complement strand
CAATTGTTTGCGCCGGGTTCGTCACTGGGTGGTGCGCGTCCCAAGGCGTCTATTCGCGACGAGCGCGGCACGCTCTGTATGGCGAAATTTCCAAGCCGGCAAGACACGCGAGACGTTGGCGCGTGGGAGGTGGTGGCGCATCGACTTGCGGAGCGTGCGGGAATTGTCGTACCTGTCGCAAGGCCGCTTCGGTTGCCCGACACGCCCTACACAACGTTCGTCGTCGAGCGCTTTGATCGCACGACAACGGGCGGTCGGCGCGCGTTTGTCTCGGCGATGACGTTGACTCAACGCACAGACGGCGAACCCGGCGCGAGCTACTTGGAACTGGTGGCGTTGTTGCAGTCGAGCGGAGCGGATACGCGAGCCGATTGCGAACAATTGTTCAGGCGCGTGCTCTTCAACATTCTCGTCCACAACACCGACGATCACTTGCGCAACCACGGTTTTTTCATCGGCGCGAAAGGCGTTCGACTTTCGCCCGCGTACGACATGAATCCGTCTATCGAGCGACGCGAGCTTTCCCTTGCCATCAATGAAGTCGAAACCGCGTGTGATGTGTCTATCGCAATGGATGCGGCGCGAGACTACGGCCTCTCATCGTCGGACGCGCAACGCGTTTTACGTGACGTGAGCAGCGCAGTAACGGATTGGCGCAACGTTGCCACCGCGCTTGGCATCGCTTCATCCGAGCAAGCGCGTATGGCCGTGGCCTTTGATCGTTAGCGCCTGATCGCTATCAAGCACACGCTAAGCTTCGCCACCTATCATTCAAGCGTTCCACCAACGTAGCGCTTCGCCTAATGCCCTTCTCAAATCTCCCCCCCGACACCGACGAAGACTCCCTGATTCCTGCGGCGGAGCGGGCTGCTGCGGCTTCTCGTTCTACTTGGGTGAGCGTGGTGGTTAATGTGTTGTTGTCTTCGGCGCAGATCGTGATTGGTGTGTTGTCGAAGTCGCAGGGTTTGATTGCGGATGGCATTCATTCGCTGGCAGATTTGGTGTCTGACTTTGTGGTGTTGCTGGCGAATCACGCCAGTCAGAAAGATGCGGACGAGGATCATCCGTATGGGCATCATCGCTTTGAGACGGCGGCGTCGATGTTTCTGGGCGTGGTGCTGCTGGCGGTGGGCGTGGGGATGTTGTGGTCGGCGGCGGTGAAGTTGCAAAACCCGGAGGCGATCCCGCAGGTGCATGTGATTGCGCTGTGGGTTGCGCTCGGTGGATTGGCGGCGAAGGAGATTTTGTTTCGCTATATGTTGGCCGTCGCCAAGCGCGTGAAATCGAGCATGTTGGTGGCGAACGCGTGGCATGCGCGTTCGGATGCGGCATCAAGTTTGGTGGTGAGCGTGGGCATCGTGGGCAACTTGATGGGCTACCCGATTCTTGACCCGATTGCGGCGCTGATCGTGGGCTTTATGGTGGCGAAGATGGGCTGGAGTTTTGGGTGGATGCGCTGCATGATTTGATGGATCGCGGCGTGGACGAGGTGGAGGTCGCCGCGATTCGGCAAACACTCGCCGAGACGCCCGGCGTGGCGAACGTGCACGATCTGCGCACGCGGAAAATGGGCGACATGATCAT
>JAKPSO010000597.1 GCA_029571495.1 Pseudomonadota bacterium | reverse complement strand
CCGAGTATTTCTTTCTTGTAACGACCGTTGAGCATCGGCCCGCCGCTCAAACCAATGGTCGGCAAATCGCAACTCGCCGCACCCATTACGAGCGACGGCGTTGTTTTGTCGCAGCCCATCAAGAGCACCACGCCGTCCATCGGGTTGCCGCGAATGCTTTCTTCAACGTCCATGCTCGCGAGGTTTCGCCACAGCATCGCCGTGGGCCGCAGCAGCACCTCGCCGAGCGACATCACCGGAAACTCCAGCGGCCAGCCGCCAGCTTCCCACACGCCTTTTTTCACAAAATCGGCGATTTCGCGGAAGTGCGCGTTGCACGGGTTCAGTTCGCTCCAAGTGTTGCAAATGCCGATCACAGGGCGGCCGTCGAACAGGTCGTTCGGGTGACCTTGGTTTTTCATCCACGAGCGATGTGCGAAGCCGTCTTTATCGTGCTTGCCGAACCAAATTTGGCTGCGACGTTTGAATTTCGGGTCGTTGAGGTCGTCGTCGCGGTTAGCCAATTGGAACTCCTTGTCGTGCGTACGTTCTATGAATTAAGGCTAGCACTAAGCTCGGTCAGTTAGGCTCTCGCCGCATACACTCTTGAAATGAACGCCGCCGTGATCACCGACACCCGCGCCGTTGCTCACGACATGTCCGTTCGTGCGCAGCGCGGGTTGCTGTGGGCGCTCGGCGTGTCGGCGTTGGTCCATTTGTTTGTGATGACGGTGCAAGTCGGCGGCGATAGTTTCGGTTGGCGCGCCCCCACGAGCGATGCCGCGAAAGACACCAGCGTTCGCATCAAAGCGCGACTGGAAGCGCGTGAAGAGCGGACGCGTAGCGCGACGCCGGCGCCGACGCCGCTTCCAACGCCGCCGCTTCGCGAGATAACGCGGCCAAGCGTCACGAGCGTTACCGTCGCCGCGCCGCCGGAAATTCCGCGCGCCGAAGAACTCGATACGCCAAAGCCCAAGGTCGAGCCGCCACAGCCTGCGCCGCCCATCGAGCGGCCCGTACTCACACCGCCGCCCGCCGCCAAGGTGGAGGTGAAACCGGAGCCGAAGCCCGAGCCGACTCCGACGCCGAAAGAACCCGAGTTGGTGAAGCCAACGAAGGCCGACCAGAAAGCGCCGATGCCGGCACCCGTGACGCAGCAGCCCGTGCCGCCGGTGGCACCAACGCCTGTCGCTGAAGCGCCCGCACCGAAGCCCGAAGTGAAAGAGGCTGCGCCGGAACCCAAAGCCATCACGCCACCGCCCGTGGCGCAGCCCGCGCTACCCGTTCCAGCCGCTCCCGCGCCTGCCCCAACGCCCGTGGCGGCGACACCCGAGCCCGCGAAGGCCACTCCGGCGCCCGTCGCGCCACCGGTGCCGCCGACGGCCGCGCCTGCCGCGCCCATCGCGCCGGTGACGCCCGTCGCGACACCTACGCCGCCGGTTGCCGCGCCTCCTGTGCCCACCGCGGCCCCAGCCGCACCAGCTGCGCCCGTAGCGCAACGGGCCAAAGCGCCGCCCGCACCTGCCGCACCTGTGCTCACGCAATCCGCGCCCGCAGCAACGAGCGCCGCTCCGCCGGCCGCCCCGGCAGCGGCGCCTGCGGCTGCTCCGGCCTCGTCGGCGAGCGCCTCATCCGCGTCGTCCGGCGCGGCCGCGCCCACAGGGGCACCCGCCGCATCAGGTCCCGCCAGCGGGTCGGGCGCGACAGGAGCACGCGCCGTGGTGACGCTGCCATCGCCGCGCGCCGGTGATGGCGCGAACGCCGCGTCCACCGCGGGCTCCGGCAACGAAAAACTGCCTGCGTTCAACTTGCCGCCCGGCAAGTCCGATGGGTTCGACCCTTACAAGTCACGCGCCGCCGTGGCTCGCGACGTTGCGCGCGACCTCAACAGCCGTGGCCCGCTGGTGCCGCCTTCTGTGGCACCATCGCTCAGCGAGCGAGAGCGCATGGCGAAGAATGTCGAGGGCGCGATACGCGCCGACTGCAAAGATGTTGGCGAGAAGGTCGGATTGTTCGCGATCCCGTCGATTGTGTCCGGCGTGTTGATCGATAAGGGTTGCAAGATTCGTTAACGCGTTCACGGTTTCCGTTTCAGTGACGTTGTAGGAGCGGCTTGCCGCGACCGCGTCTGTTCGCCGTAGCGGGTCGCGGCAAGCCGCTCCTACAAGCAGTTGCCGCGAGCCGCATCCACAAGGCCTCGCCTACAATGTGATCCATTCTCAAAGCACCGCCGGATAAAGCCGCGCGCCCTGCACCATGCAAAACACTCCCCCCGCCGCGACGGACGCTGCCGCGTCTGCGCTCGTAACACCCGCCAAGAAAAAACTCTACATCCGCACCTTCGGTTGCCAGATGAATGAGTACGACTCCGACAAGATGGCCGATATTCTCGATGCCGGAACCGTCGGCGGATTCGAGAACACGGACGATCCGGCGCTCGCCGATGTGATCCTCTTCAACACCTGTTCTGTGCGCGAAAAGGCGCAGGAAAAAGTGTTTCACGATCTCGGTCGCGTGAAAGATTTAAAGAAGCTCAATCCGAATCTGGTGATCGGCGTGGGTGGCTGCGTCGCCTCGCAAGAAGGCGCAGCGATTGTTGAGCGCGCGCCTTTTGTCGACGTCGTGTTCGGTCCGCAGACCTTGCATCGTTTACCTGCGCTGATCGCAAAAAAACGCGCCACGGGCCGCTCGCAAGTGGACATTTCCTTTCCAGAAATCGAGAAGTTCGACAACATGCCGCCGTCGCGCGTTGAAGGCGCGAGCGCGTTCGTGTCGATCATGGAAGGATGCAGCAAATATTGCAGCTTCTGCGTCGTGCCGTACACGCGAGGCGAAGAGGTGTCGCGTCCGTTTGAGGACGTGCTCACGGAAATCGCGGAGCTGGCAATTAAGGGCGTGAAGGAGGTGACGCTGCTCGGCCAAAACGTGAACGCCTATCGAGGCAAGATGGGCGCAGGCAGCGACATCGCCGACTTCGCGATGCTCATCGAATACATCGACGAAATTCCCGGTATCGAGCGCATTCGCTACACCACGAGCCACCCGCGCGAGATGACGGCGTCGCTGATCGCCGTCTACGACAAAGTGCCGAAGCTCGTCTCGCAACTTCACTTGCCCGTGCAGCACGGATCGGATCGCATTCTCGCGGCGATGAAGCGCGGCTACACGGCGCTTGAATTCAAGAGCACGATTCGTAAGCTCCGCGCCGTCCGTCCGAACTTGTCGCTCACGTCAGACTTCATCGTCGGCTTCCCCGGCGAGACGCAAAAAGATCACGACCTCACGATGAAGCTCATCGACGACGTCGCGTTCGACGGCGCGTTCAGCTTCGTCTACTCAGCGCGTCCCGGCACGCCCGCAGCGGACTTGGTTGACGACACGCCAGCCGCCGAAAAATCACAGCGTTTGTATCAACTGCAAAAACGTATCGACGAGCTTTTCTTGGGTTACAGCCAAGCGATGATTGGCAAAACTGAGCGTGTATTGATTGAAGGCGTTTCGCGCAAGAGCGACACCGAACTCGCGGGCCGTACCGAGAACATGCGCGTCGTGAACTTCCCCGCCGGGCCCAACGCGGCGCGACTCATGGGCCAATACGTCGACGTAAAAATCACCGATGCCGCGCCGCATAGTTTGCGCGGCGAAATCGTGATCGCTGAGTAACAGCTTTTAACGCGTAACGACCACCGGGTGGTCATTACAGGCCATTTTGTTGCATTGTCAATATAGGCTTGAAAGCGCCTTGATCGACCGCCTAGCGGTCGTTAGCGCAAAAAAGCTGACGTAGGCACGAAGTGACTCGTGCCGTTTCGGCGCAGCGCGTGTAGGCGACGACTTGGCGTCGCTTGGTGTTACCGGGGAAGCGCGGCCGAGTCCGCGCCTACAAATCGCGTGGACACAGCCACTTTAGTTCGCGCACTGAGCCGCGCTCGGCGCGGGGTCAAGCCAATCCGCGGTCTTGCGCAGAGCGCGCACGACCGGGAAGGCTAGCGACACGTACGCGGCGTGGGCGAAGCTCTGCGCGCTTTCGACTGGCGATTGTGCGTGTTGGCCGATACGCACCACGCTGTCGCGCTGGAGCGCTTCGACGACGACGCAGCCGCGGTTGCACGGAATGTCGATTCGTTCGCCCGCGTTGACGAAAAAGTCTTGTTCGCTACCGCTGACGGTGACCCAGAGCGAGCCGTTGAGCGCCTCGATCGAATTCACTTGCGCGGCTTGCAACGAGAGTGCGCGCGCCTTGGCGAGCGTCCAGTCTTGGGTGGCGAATGGGAATTGATGGCTGTTCATGGCTGTACTCCTTGCGGTCTTACGAAAGTCGAAATGTTCTCCTTGGACGCTATTTAAGAGGGATAATTGCGTTTTGTCGAACGAATTGATTGCAGCCGAGGCTGCGCATTACGCATGCATATGTTTCAACCCACGCAACGCAACCGTCCGCTTACGCTCGCTGGTCTCCGCGGCTTTGAGGCTGCTGCGCGGCTCTTGAGCCTCACCGCTGCCGCGAACGAATTGAGCCTTACGCAGTCGGCGGTGAGTCGGCAAGTGCAAGGCCTCGAAGAGGAATTGGGCGTCGCGCTGTTTGTGCGCAAGGCGCGCGAGATCGCGCTGACGCCGTCGGGGCGCGAGTTTTTGCCGCTCGTGCAGCGCGTGCTTGCCGAACTCGACGCGGGTGTCGAACGACTGCGCCGCGATGTGAATTCACCGCGGGTGACGGTGACCACGTTTGCGTCGTTCGCATCGTTGTGGCTCATCCAGCGTCTGTCCGGTTTTCGCGCGCTGCGACCCAACGCGGACATCGAAATCGGCGCGACGGATCGGCAAGTGGATTTGGCCGTGGAAGATGTGGACATCGCGATTCGTTATCTGCGCGCCGAGACCGCGCCGCCGGAGGCTGTGTTGCTGATTGACGAGGTGTTGTTTCCGTTGGTCAGCCCGCCTTATCTGCGCAGCGCACCGCCATTGAAGCGCTTGGAAGATTTGGCGCAGCACACGCTCATCGAATCAACTGGCACAGGCCCGGCGGAGTTGCGTTCGACATGGCCGGGATTTTTTGATGCGATTGGGCAACCCGAAGTGCGTGGTCGCTCGCAACTGAAGTTCGATTTCATCGCGCAGACATTTCTTGCCGCGCAGAGCGGACAAGGCGTGGTGCTCGGGCGAACCTATGGCGCGGATGTGTTCATGTCGGGTGACTTGATTCGCCCGATCGATATGGCGGTCGCCACGGGCGCGGGCTGCTACCTCGTAGTGTCGGAGCGTGCGCGCGGCCGCAGCGAGGTTCGCGCCTTCATTGAGTGGTTGCTCGCGGAGACGAAGAAATTCAATGGCGAGCTTGATGTCTGGTTGAAGCGCCGCAACGCTGCCCCTACGCGACGCGTGACAAAACGTGCGTAGCGCCGACGCATTTGGCGTTGCCCGTCGCGTACACGGCAAAATGTCGACATGATTCGATTGATTGACCTCACGCTCGCGCGCGGCTCGGTGCCGCTTATTGAAAACGCCAACATCACGATTAACCCCGGCCGTAAGGTCGGCATTGTTGGCGCAAACGGAGCAGGCAAATCTACGCTGTTCGCCGCGCTACGCGGCCAGCTACACGCCGACAAGGGCGACATTTCGATGCCCAACGGCTGGATCATTGCGCACGTGGCGCAAGAGACGCCACCTTCGGATTTAACTGCGCTGGAATACGCGCTCGATGGCGATGTTGAGTTGCGCCAAGTTGAAGCGGCGCTGGCCGCAGAGACGACGAACCCGACCCCCGACGCCACAAAACACGG
>JAKPSO010000582.1 GCA_029571495.1 Pseudomonadota bacterium | reverse complement strand
CGAACTCTGCAAGGACGTCACTCCCAGCACCATTTTTCTTTCAAAAGACGACGACTTCTCGTCGGCGCTCGCCGCAACGAACTGGAGCGCGTACTTCGTCAAGGATTTTGTGAAGTCGCTCACGACGTCGAGAGGCTCGGTCGCAAAAAGTGTGCAGGAGGCGCGAGAAATCGTCGGCCTAATCGAGCACTATCGCGGTCTCCTGGAAGGTGGAGTCTGCATTCGAGAATTCGAGAATCTCTTACCGGAAACAGAGGAACGCTACTTCGTTTTCAACGGTAAAGCACATGCGCGCGACGGTGTCGTTCCGGCGATTGTTGAAAATGTGGCCGCTCGAATTCAAAGCCCCTTCTTTTCGGTGGATATCGTCTTAAACAAAGAAGGGAACCCACGACTTATAGAGCTCGGCGACGGCCAAGTGTCCGATCGGAAGAAATGGACGGCCGAAGCATTTATCTCGATGCTGGTCGGGTAGCGCGGTCGCACGGATGCTCGCACCCGGGTGCAACAAGTTGACTGAGGTGTGACGCAACGAGTTAAGCCGGGTCAGCCGTTACGTCATGCGGTCGCCAGTGTTGCCGTGATGACGTCACGTCGCGCCTTGGCCGGATCGTTTGCGATCCACGCGCTCACTTCCGCGTCGTAAGTTGGGTGCTTGGCGAGCAGGCGCTCCGCACCCGCTTTCATCAGCGCTTGAGAGTCCGTGTTAAACGACACGCCACCCTCGTGCCCAACGTAGGCGTTTGGGCACAGCACATTGCGCAGGGCCGCGGCGGCGGTGCGCATGCAGAAATCGTTTTCTTCGCCGTAACCGCGCGGGAAATTTTCTACGTCGAAGAGACCCACTTTTTCGCGGCAGATCGCGGAAATGAGCATGCAGAAACCGACGCCCGTCGGCAGGTCAATCGGCGCGGCGCGTGTGGCGCGTAGTACGCTTGCGATGCGCTCGCGCTCTGCGGGTTCGGGCACCGGATGCGCGCGCGTGAAGTCGGGGAACGAGCAAATCGTGGCGTTGTTTGAGAACGGCGTGACGGTGCCGATCGTCGCGTCGGCGTTGACACACGCGAGCATTTCGTCAAGCCAGCCGTGGGTGACCAGCGCGTCGGAATTGAGTAACAGCAAATGCTCGCCGCTGCGTGCCGCCTTGAACGCTTGGTTCACGTTCCACGTAAAGCCGCGGTTCACCGTGTTGTGCCGAACTTCAGTGTTTGCGTGCGCGAGCGAATGCGCATCAAGCATCGGGCGCACTCTCGCGTCAGGCGAGGCGTCGTTGATGATGAGCGTGCGAAACGGCGTGGAGACGCGAGCAGCGGCGAGCGCATCGAGGCAGCGCTCGGTCGATTCAAATCCGTTGTAGACCGGAACGCACACCAAAACACTCATGATCAGCTTTTTGCCTGTAACGACCGGCCTACGGTCGTTGGCGCCACGTTATTTGATAAGTTGAGTTTGTAGAAAATTCACTGGTAACGACCGCCGGACGGTCGGTAGCAGCGAAAAGCTGTACCGCGCTCGTAATTCGTGAACGGTCGCCGTCGCCACGGGATGCGCAACCAAGTCTACGCTCCGCCGCGCGACGCGCCCGGCTTACTGCGCGCAATCGAATCCAGCCGCACGATGCCATGGCCCTCAGCCGTTTTCTTCGGCGCGACTTTCCATGCGTGGCCGTAAATCACTTCGACGCTCATACGAATCGCGCCGCCGTCGCGCCGCCCGGCGTCAAGCGCCGACTCGATCGTGCGACGCTGCCTGGGCGTCATCAGCCCACGCGGCCGTGTGTGCATCGCGTTGGTCGCAGCCTGTGCTTTGAGGTCGCGCCACAGCGCGTCGACCGTCGCGTATTCGAGCGTGATCACTTCCATGTCCATCACCGGATCCGCAAAGCCCGCGTGCACAAGCATGTCACCGAGATCGTGCAAATCGGTGAAGCGCTGTACGCGCTCGTCGGGCGGCATGTTCGCCCAGTTCAGCGCACGGCGCAACTCGCTTAACGTGTCCGGCCCCGGCGCCGTGAACATCATCACGCCGCCGACTTTAAGCACGCGATTCCACTCCGCGAACAACGCGGGCAAATCGTTCGCCCATTGCAGCGCGAAATTGCTCCAGAGCACGTCCGCGTGCTCGCGCGCGAACGGCAGCGACGCCATGTCGGCGACGATGCCGCGCGTGTG
>JAKPSO010000577.1 GCA_029571495.1 Pseudomonadota bacterium | reverse complement strand
ATGCCCGGCTTCACCAAGACCTCGATGTACCCGGAGCTGTGGCGTGCGGCAGGCGTGAGCTACGGCGATTTGGTTTCGCGCTTGGTGGAGTTGGCGCTAGAACCACGTTGACCGCGCGATCAAGCTGAAGCGATGAGTGGGCGGGTGCTTCAAAGATTTTTCCCTCTCGCCCTCGCGTACCAAGATGCTCCGCAGGAAACCCCGCATCTGCGGTGGCACGTCAGTCATTTGGTGCCCTGCTGCGCGACCGAGTGCAGACGCCGCGCCTTGTGCGACCGTCCGATTGATAGGGTCGTTGCCCACATCGGTATACAAATCCAAATCATCCTTGCGCCCAATCGGATCGAACCGCGTGAAGCGGCCGAGGCGGCGTTGTAGATGTGGGCATTGTCGTATCAAAACCCCAACTGCACCAAGTGCTGAAACCGCAGCGTGTTGGTCGCATCAGCGCGCGGTCGATTTCGGTGATGTCGTTTTGCGAGCGTAGATTAACGCAGCGGCAGGTGGATGGCACCTCTCGTATCCAACGTACCTTACCGCCGCATCAACTGCGGCATCAGGCGACAGATCACATATACGCGCAGAGAACAACACCTTCTGGTATCCAGCCCGCGACGGTCATCGCGTCGTAGTCGGCCAGGGTCTTCGTATAGCGATAACTCCTCGAAGCGGCATCGACGGTGTTGTGATATGACCGTCGAATTTCGACGGGTGCCCAGCTGGGGCACGCGTGTCGGGAATCGGGGAGTACGCTAGCGAATGCGGGGCCTTCGCCCATCAGGCCGGTGGAGGGTCCCATCGCAAGCAGCCCGTCGTACGTCGATTTGTCGACGTACTGGTGTGAGTGACTCGTCTGATCATACAGGCGGTAGATGGAACTGAGATTTCCGTAGACGCCATAATCGGGCATGCGAAAGGACCTTCCGGTGCGCCTCACAGAGCTATCGCTGACAGCGTCAAGCGAAGCCTGTTCCGCCGCCCGTGTCGTAATGAAGTACTTGCCGACGGGCGTAAAAAAATACTCGACTACGGACGACGACCGATGGGCAGTGTCGCCATGCAGGGCGAATGCGATGTCGGCACTGATACCCGATGCGGTCCCGTCCGCGTTGCTCAAGTCGACGCCTGCGCAGGGCGCTGTTGCGGCATGGAAATACAGCGTTCCCGGTCCGCTGACGTCAACGTGAGACACCGAAATGTTGATCGCCTGCCCAACGTACGCGTTCCCGAGAAAGGTCGTAATCTGCTTTTGCTCCCCAGCAGAGAACGCGACGAGTTGTTCGCCCGAAACTGCGATGAGGTCACCGCCTCGAGAAGTGTCGTGAATCGAAATTTTGAAGCGATAGCTACCCGCCACACTCGCGGAGTAGCGGAATGTCGAGCCGTACACCGACCACCCGGGGTAGTCCTGGACGCGAATGTCGCGGTCGACGCCGTAGCGCGAGCTGCCCGCCGTCGTAATGCTGCCACACGATTTCTGAATCGGTGCTGCGATAATGGTGACGGGCGTCCCTAACGGCGGCAGACTCGGTGTCCAAGGGAAGGCGGCTGCGCCCATTGCCGTGCACGTCAGGGCGAACAATGCTGCGGTTCTCCGAAGAGTGCGGGTTGGTGAGCTGGTGTTCATGGCTATTCCGTTCTTAAGGGTGAGGATAAATTGGCTTGGATACCCGATAAGACGGAACGAACGATGGGCATGCGACGTGACGCTTACTACCAATTCTCGGCGCCCCCCATCTGGGCGCATCTGAAGCCGCCACTGGTCGCTACGCGCATTCCACCCGACGATCAAGATGCGATCGTCGAGCAGTTTGAAGCAACGCAGGCCAAGAGGATGGACATCCGGTTGCCCAAGCGTCCGAGCTACCACCGTTCTGATGACCCGCATCGCGAGCATGATGCGGCAGACGCCGGTAGACACGCCGTGCGTGGACTTCATATTCGTCGAAGCCGCATTAGAGATTTTCCTCAACGAAGTCGAAGTGAACACCATGCCCGGCTTCACCAAGACCTCGATGTACCCGGAGCTCTGGCGCGCCGCGGGCGTGAGCTACCCGGAATTGGTGTCACGGCTCGTGGACTTGGCGATGCAGCCACGGTAAACCGTCGCGCTCGCAGGGCAACGCCATAAGCGAAACAACTTTTCGGCTGCAACGACCGTGTTTAGTTCGTTTCTCGGCAAATTTTCAGAGTGTCGATAAATACAAAAATATGCTCGTAACGACCGCCTGCTGGCCGGCAACGCGGAAAAGCTGTTGACACCTATTAGCCGTCCCCGCCCTGGGCAGATTGATACCTGTCAACACAGAGCAAGCAATACGGGATAGCATTCGCCCTGTCAATTTTCCTTCGCGACGCGTTTGAAGCACCTTGCACGCCAGCGGTCCGCAGCACGCGCACCTTTGCCGCGCCCGACGCTTCCAACATTAACGTCCATGTCTGAAACTCCTGCAATGTCTGAAGTCACTTCAAACCTGTCCCCAGAGTCCACCCAGCCGATACCGCCCGACGCGCCGCTCCCGCACCGTAAAGTCATCCGTTCGTGGCTCACGCCACTCTCACAGCGCACGACGGCCTACCCGATTGTTCTGCTGATCCTCGACTACGTTTATCTGTTCGCCGCGTTGTCGGCGACGGTGTATTTCTCGCATTGGGCGGCGAAACTAGGCTGCGGCCTGCTGGCGGGTTTCATCATCGGTCGCATCTTCATCATCGGCCATGACGCCTGCCACCAAAGCTTGACGCCGCACCGCGGACTGAACAAAGTGCTGGGCCGCATCGCCTTCCTGTCGTCAATCACGCCGTACAGCCTTTGGGACGTCGGCCACAACGTGGTGCACCACGGCTTCACCAACCTGAAGGGCGTCGACTTCGTCTGGGCGCCACACACCAAGGCCGAGTTTCAGTCGCTTACCAAAACACAGCGCGTGCTTGACCGCATCTACCGCAGCGGCTGGGCACCCGGTCTGTACTACATGATCGAAATTTGGTGGGGCCGCATGTTCTACCCGAGCAAAAAGCAAATGCCGACGCGCCGCCCGGTGTTCCTGCTCGACAACCTGCTCGTCACGGCCTATGGTGCCGTATGGATCGGCGCGCTGTGGTTCGCCGCCAACGCTACCGGCCAATCGGTCTGGCTCACGCTGTTCATGGGCTTCGTGGTTCCGTTCCTATTCTGGTGCGCGATGATTGGCTTCGCTGTGTACGTGCATCACACCCACACGGCGGTGTCGTGGCACGCTGAGCGCTCGGCATGGAGTAAGGCACAGCCTTTCGTCTCGACAACGGTGCACCTGACCTTCCCGATGCGGATCGGCGCGCTGATGCATCACATCATGGAGCACACTGCGCATCACGTTGACATGAGCATTCCGCTGTACAAGCTCAAACAAGCCCAAAGCAAGATCGAAGCGATGTTGCCCGAGCGCATCGTCGTGCAGAAGTTCTCGTGGCGTTGGTACTTCGAGACCGCGCGCAAGTGCAAGCTCTACGACTTCACGGCGCAATGCTGGACGGACTATCAAGGTCGCCCAACGAGCGTTCCGGCAGCGGCATAGACCGACTCCGACACAAAAAACGGCGCCTCGGCGCCGTTTTTTTTCGTCTTGGGAACGCTATTTTCTGCCGTTGTATTCCTGAACCGTCTGCCAAGCCACGCTCTGCAAGTGCTTCGCCGTGGCAGCGTCAAGACCCGCCGTATAGGTGTTGCCTTCGGGGTTGGTTTTATAGATCGACGCCAACACCGTGCACGCTGCGAGATACGTGCCCGCGAGGCTTGGGTGGCGCTTGTCCGGTACGTACAGATTCAGGTCCGGGCGCGCCTTGATTGACGCGGCGAAGGCGAGCCCTGCAGGAACAACTTCGGCCTTGTTTGCACGGCCAGCGTTGGTGTATTCCGCCGCAAGCTGCTCTGTCATTTCGGGTTTGTCGGCATATGCCCAAGACATGAAAAACGCCGGGCGCGCGCCGTTTTTGCGCACCAAATCGCTGTTCTTCTTCGCGTGTTCAAAGAACACGGGACGCAGTTGCGGATGAATCGGGCACTGGCTGCAATCCATCATCAACACCACGTCGAACGGCTTCTTGAAGGTGTTGAAAACAACGTTGTTGTTGCGATCGAACGAATAGGAGCCGACACCATTGGGCTTAAAGTGCGACTCGACATCGTGCCAGTTAATCCCCGACCCACTGATGGTCGCGGAGACGTTACGCTGGCCGCCTTTGTCGGGCATCGTCGAGGCATTGATCAAATTGCCAACGTGTCCGTGCATGCTGTTGTTGTAGTAGAAAAAACTATTCCCGACCCACAGCATCGCCTTCGGCGTCGACATGTCGTCGGCCGCCACCGATGCACTCGGCGCCGACTGCGTGCTGGCACATGCCGACAGCAGCATCGCGATGCTCGTCAGGACAAGAGTGTTAAAGGTTCGTGACAATGAAATTTGCATGGCGTCCTCCTAAAGTGGTGTCAGATCGATGGATTCGTTTTACTGCATAGCGCGACGGTGCGCCGACACCGCGTCTCGATTCGCCGCGAATTCGCAGGTAGCATGCCGCACAGCGTAACTCTGCCCGAGAAGACATGGACACGACCGCAGTCAACGAAGCCGCAAGCTTGATCTGGCAATACTGGCAAACAAAGCGGCAGTTGCCGCTCCTGCCCACGCGGTGCCGCCCCGTTACCCGCGCTGATGGTTTCGCTGTGCAAGCAGCCGTCGCGGCGCGCTCGGGACAAACGACACGCGGCTGGAAAATCGCTGCGAGCAGCGTGGCGGGCCAGAAGCACATTGGCGTCGACGGTCCACTGGCAGGAAGGCTACTTGCCGATCGCGTGATCAGCGCGGGTTCTGCCGCGGCAAACGCGGTCAATTTGAGCCGCAATATCCTGCGCGTCGCCGAACCGGAATTTACGTTTCGGATGGCGCGAGATTTGCCGCCACGCGCCTCAAACTCTGCGCCTTACTCGCAAGCCGAGGTGATAGATGCGGTGGACAGCCTGCACCTCTCGATTGAATTCCCCGATACCCGTCTCAGTGATTATGTGCACGCCGGCGCACCGTCGCTTATCGCGGACTTCGCGTGTGCCGCGTGGTGGGTCGTGGGGCCGGCTGTCGGCGCACCCTGGCGCGACATCGATCTCTCAAAACACGCAGTGACCGCCTACAAAAACGGAAGCATTGCGGCGGTCGGCAGCGGCGCGAATGTGCTCGATGACCCGCGCATCGCATTGACATGGATCGCCAACGAACTGGCAACGTTTGATGCCGGTCTAAAGACGGGCGACTTCGTCACGACAGGCACGAGCGTGGTGCCGGTTCCGATTGCGCCGGGCGACGCGTTGTCGATGGATTTTGGTGTGTTGGGGACGATCACGGCGGCGTGCAAACAGCCGCCCAATGGCGTGCGTCAGTCGGTAGACACAATGCGGTCACGTCCAGCGTTTTTTGCCTTGTAGAGCCGCTGATCGGCCAGCGCCACGACGCGCTCGGCAGTTCGCTCTGCCTCCGGCACTTCGTCGCTATGCGCAACGCCAGCGCTCGTCGTGACAGCCAAATCCGGCGCAATTTCGCCCCACGCTTCGCGCTTGACGTCATTGCGAACCCGCTCGGCCACCGCGTGCGCCTGCTCGGCACTTTCGATGCCGAGCAAAAGTGCAAACTCTTCGCCGCCCACACGTGCCGCCATATCGTCGCTGCGACGATCGCGACGTAGTGTCGCTGCGAAACGCTTGAGCACAGCGTCACCGATGGCATGTCCGTGCTGATCATTCACCAATTTGAAATGGTCGAGATCAAACATCACCAGTGCAAACGCCTTACCGCGGGTCGCGCCGTCAAGCATCGACGCGAGGCGCCGATCAAACGCACGGCGGTTAGCCAACCCCGTCAGCGCGTCTTCGCTCGCTAGACGCGTCCATTGATCTGCGAGGCGCGCAATCTCGACACGCTGCTCAAGTTTCACAGCGGCAACGTGCGCCGCGTCGTCGCGAATCTTGCGCTCGAAGACACGCGTTTGCTTGAGGGCCGAGAGCGCTGCGCGATGGTCTCCGATCGACTCGTATACCTGTGAGAGTTCTTCCCACGCGCTCGCCAATTCACGCGGGTTGCCGTCCTCTTGCAAGGCAATGGCGCGACCAAACGCGCTGATCGCGTCGTGCGGTCTTCCGAGCGCTTGCAGTGCTGCACCAATGTGACTTTCGGTCACGGCCGCATGCCCGCGAAGGCCCAAGTTTTGTTGCATGGCGAGCGCGCGGCGCAATGTGTCGAGCGCGACGCCCAAGTCACCTGCATAACGCGCGGCGATCCCGGCGTTGCCAAGCGCCATGGCGTGCAAGCGCACCAAATCACGCGAAGCAACGTCGTCCGCAAACTCAAGCCAATCGTTGAGCAGCACGCGGTAGTCGTCCTGGTTTTCGTCATGCGAGCCGGACGCACCCGTCGCAAAGCGGCTGCGCGCAGCCATGAGCGAGTAGCGCGCATGAAACACTCGCTCCGGTGAACGACCGTGCTCTGCGAGCAACGGAATGACTTGCTCCAGCAAATCGATCGCTTGCTGGTGGCGACCAAGCACGGAATATGAGATAGCCAACGTGCGCCAGGCGCGCGCCAGCAGCTCGTGGTCAAGACGCGCCTTGGCTATGGATTGACATTCGGCGGCCATGTCGATGGCGCGACCATGGTCTTCAAGGGTTTGCAGGGCGAACGCGAGCGCCAAGTTCGTTTCTGCCACCAACTGCGAATCGTGCATCGGCAATGCAAGTTCGCGCGCTTCAGTAGCCGCTCGCAATGCATCGAGCGGTTTGCCGAGCGTAACCAAAGCGTTGCACTTCATGCACAGGAGCAACGGACGATCCGTCGCCTCGCAAGACGCAAGCGCATCCCGCGCCGCGTCAAGCGCTTCCTGCAATCGGCCCGCTTCCAACTGTGCCGCAATCGCAGCAGCGGCAGGATTTAGCGGGTAAGCCACGTCGTAAATAATTCGGCCCTTGAACGTTAGATCTTCAGAATAATCTGGGTGTTTATTAGTACCAGCGCGTCGGAATGATTGCAAACTCCTTAGCTGGTATTTTCTTACATAAATAAGCATTCAGCCTGTGTTCCGACCGATTTTTTGCGGCGAAACAGCGGTATAGTCGACTCATCGAAAAAAGTCTACGTAAGGGCCGCCCGTTGGTCGATACGCTCAAAAAGCTGTACGGCGGCATCCCTTGGCGTTCATCAGTTAGCCCGCCCTGCGACAATGGCAAACCATCCTTAGCCGTGCAACTCATCGTGAAACCAATTTCCCGCCTTCGACCTCTCGCCATCGCGTTGACCGCCACCGCGCTGCTGGCGGGTTGCGCGAGCTTCAGCTCGGTCAAAATCAATTCGACGCAAGCCGAGGTTCGCGCGTCGCTCGGTGCGCCCACCACGCAAACGAAAACCGCGACCGGTGAGCGCTGGGCTTATAGCACCGCGCCCGAGGGGCTTCAGGTGTGGATATTGGAGTTCGACAGCGCGGGCAAACTTGTGAGCAATACGCAGGGACTCACGTTTGATCGCGCGCAGCGAGTACGTGACGGTGACACGCAAGAGCAAGTTGAAGCGCTGCTCGGTCCGTCGTACTGGTCGCTTCGCTATCCGGATCGCCCGAGCGAAATTACACACGTGTACCGGTTCAACCAAGGCGTCACGCCGATGTGTTTCTTCGTTGGATACGACGCGAAAGCCATCGTCACCAGCACGGCCATGCAACAAGAAGAGCGAACTCCGCCGCGTCCTGGGCGTCCCTGCTAGCCACCCCACAAAAACACGCAGCGACCGTCTGCGAGAAAATAGCGGGTTAGCCAAGAAGTTTCCGCAATGATGCTCCCACGAAATTACCTCGAACTCCTCTCCCCCGCTCGCGACGCCGAGATCGGGCGAGAGGCGGTGTTGCACGGCGCGGATGCGGTCTACATCGGCGGGCCGTCGTTTGGCGCGCGCAGCAAAGCGGATAACTCCGTTTCCGACATCGCAGCGCTCACCGCATTTGCGCATCGTTACGGCTCGCGCATTTTTGTCACGGTCAACACCATCCTCCACGACAACGAGCTGGAGATCGCGCGCCGGTACATCCACGAGCTCTACGACGCAGGAGTGGACGCGCTCATCGTGCAAGACATGGGTATCCTGGAATTGGACATCCCGCCAATTTCGCTGCATGCGTCTACACAGTGCGACATCCGCACCGTCGAGAAGGCGAAGTTTCTTGGCGAAGTGGGCTTCTCGCAACTGGTGCTCGCGCGCGAATTGACGCTGCAGCAAATTGCCGCGATGCGGGCCGAAGTCAACCCCAACGTCGCGCTCGAATACTTTGTGCACGGCGCCTTGTGCGTCGCGTTCTCCGGCAATTGCTATATCAGCGAGGCGCACACGGGGCGCAGCGCAAATCGTGGTTCGTGCTCACAGGAGTGCCGCTTGCCGTACAAGCTCGAAGACGCCCAGGGGCGTGTGGTGGCGTTCGATAAACACTTGTTGTCGATGAAGGACAACGACCAGAGCGCTAACCTCGCCGCGCTGATCGACGCCGGGATTCGCAGCTTCAAGATTGAAGGTCGCTACAAAGACGTCGGCTACGTCAAAAACATTACGGCGCATTACCGCACGCTGATCGACGGCGTTCTCGAAGCGCGACCCGAGCTCGCGGCGGCCTCACACGGACATTGCACCTACACCTTCACGCCAGATCCGGACAAAACATTTAACCGCAGCAACACGGACTACTTTGCCACCGGCCGCAAAATGGACATCGGCGCATTCGATGCGCCCGCGCACGTGGGATTGCCACTCGGCGAGGTCACGCGAGTCGCTGCGGATTGGTTCGAGATTGCAACTAGCGGTGACACCGGCGTCGCGAACGGCGATGGCCTCACGTGGATGCACAAGCGCGAAGTCAAAGGCGTGCAAGTCAATGTTGCGAAGCGCGTCGGTGATGCTTGGCGCATCACGCCAAACGTCGCCGTGCGCGATTTGCCGGGTCTCGCGATCGGCACGCAAGTCAATCGCAACCGTGACCACGCGTGGGAACAAGCGCTCACAAAGAAATCTTCGGAGCGCCGGATCGACGTCGACCTGCGTTTCTCCGAAACAGCCGGTGGTTTTTCACTATCAATCGCTGACACCACGGGCGCGAGCGCAACCGCGACCGCGGAATACGCGCATGACCCGGCACAAAACGCCGAGCGCGCCGAGGCGAGTCTGCGCGAAAACATCGGCAAGCTAGGTAATACGATATTTGCCGCGCGCAACGTCGACGTCGAATGGTCGCAACCGTGGTTTGTGCCAGCGTCTACGGTCAACGCGTTGCGGCGCGAGGCCATCGAAAAACTTGAAGCAGCGCGAGCTGCAAATCTGCCTAAGTGGACGCGTGCAACCGCCGCGACACCGCCGGCCATTTACCCCGAATCGTCACTTAGTTATCTCGCCAATGTGTACAACCAAGCCGCACGCGACTTCTACGCGCGGCACGGTGTGACACTCATCGCCGACGCCTATGAGGCACACACGGAACCGGGCGAAGTTCCGGTGATGGTTACTAAGCATTGCCTGCGCTTTTCGTTCAACCTCTGTCCGAAGCAAGCCAAAGGCGTGCAAGGCGTGCAAGGCCAAGTGCGCGCCGAACCGATGACGCTCATCAGCGGCGGCGACCGACTCACGCTGAAGTTTGACTGCAAGCCGTGCGAAATGCACGTGATGGGCAAAATGCGCCCGCACATTTTGCGTTCGCCACCACCGTCGCTCGTACCCGCGGCCGCCGGCGCGTCGCCGCTCAAGTTTTACGCGAAACGCCCGCGGGACACAGCCGCGGCCTAGAGTCCTAGGGGCGGTAGAAGTACGGTACCGCGCACAGAACCACGCCAACGACGATCAGCCAGATCGTGCTGGAGACGAAATATGGATAGGCCATGAGCGCGATGCCGCAAACAAGCGGCACGAGGCGTTGCTGCTTTTTCCCGTAAATGAAAAACGCAAGGCCGACGCTTCCGAACAGCAAGCCCCAGAGAATTTGCGTTTGCGTCACGCAGCGATCGATTCGCGTGACTGTGCGGCGCGGTGCGCGCCCATTCGACACGCCAAGTCGAACGCGTTCTTCATCGCGCCGACGTTGGCGACGCCGCGCCCCGTGATGTCGTAGGCCGTGCCGTGCGCTGGCGTGGTCACCGGAATCGGCAAGCCGCCTTGCACCGTCACGCCGCGCTCGAAGCCCATGAGCTTCATCGCGATTTGCCCTTGGTCGTGATACATCGTCACGATGCCGTCGTACTGACCATTTTTCGCACGCACGAAAATCGTATCGGCGGGAAACGGTCCTTCCACAGCGTAGCCACGCTCGCGCGCCAGTGCAATACCTGGCTCGATGACGTCAAGTTCTTCGCGTCCGTAGTTGCCGCCATCGCCGTTGTGCGGGTTCAAGCCGCAGACGCCGATACGTGGCGCAGATTTGCCGGACGCCTTAAGCGCTTCGGCGATGAGCTTCGCCGCATCAGCGATACCTTCAGGCGTCAACAAGTCGCTCACATCTTTAAGCGCGACGTGGGAAGTCACGCGCGAGGTCCACAACGTGTCTAGCACATTGAGCTCGCCGGTGTACGCGTGGCAACCCAACAAGTCCTCAAACCAGCGCAGTTCATCGGCCTGTTGCATGCCACCTGCACGTAGCGCGCCTTTGTTAAGCGGGGCAAAGCAGAGCGCATCCGTTTTTTCATCGCGCGTGAGCGTCGCGCCCAAGGTCAGCATGTCGAGCATGAACGCACCATTGGCAGCAGCGGCCTGTCCCGTCGCGAATGATGGCGCGCTGAGCCCGGCCCAATCAAGTAGCACCGGTCGACCAAAGTCTCGAGTTCGAATCGCGTTCGCTGCAACGACCTCTAAGTTTAGCGAGTGACCGATTGCGCGTTCGGCATCAGCGAGTGTGGCGCGATTTCCGATCACAAAAATATTCGCATGAGCACTCGCGCTTCCATCCGCAAGCAACTTGACAATGAGCTCAGGCCCGACGCCCGCCGGGTCGCCGATGACCAAGGCAATATTGGGTTTCATCACTCGAGTTTTACGTTGGCATCGCGAATGAGTTTTCCGAAGCGGTCGAACTCAGCCTTGTTGAGCGCGGCGAATTGTTCGGCGTTCATACCTGCAGGCTCTCCACCCAGCCCGCGAAGGCGTGCCTGCACGTCTGGGAGACGAAGAATTTTGTTTGTCTCGTCAATGAGTCGAGCGACCACGTCCTTCGGTGTGCCCGTCGTCACAAAGAGGCCGTACCACGTCGTCATCTCGAAGCCCGCAATGCCGGCTTCAGCAAGCGTCGGCACGTCTGGTAACTCAGCCGAACGCTTCGCTGACGTGACCGCAAGTGGCTTGAGCTTGCCGGACTTGATGTGGCCCATTGCCGACGAGGTTGTATCGAACATCATTTGCACACTGCCCGAGATTAGATCGAGGTGCGCTTGCGAGCTCCCCTTGTACGGAACGTGCGTCATCTGTGCACCGGTGGCGAGCTTGAAGCCCTCGCCGGCAAGATGCTGCGTGCTGCCGACGCCCGACGACGCGTAGGTAAAAGCACCGGGTTTGGACTTCATCATCGCGACTAGGTCTTTGGCGTCCTTCGCGCCGACTTGCTGATTGACCACCAATACATTCGGCACGGTCACGATCAACGCAATCGGCGTCAGGTCTTTGATCGGATCGAAGCCCAGCTTGATGAGGTGCGGCGCAATCGCCTGCCCTGTGTTCGTTGCAACGAGCAACGTGTGCCCATCTGCAGGCGACTTGACCGTAACGTCAGCGGCAATAGTGTTGGACGCGCCCGGCCGGTTGTCGACCACGAAAGGCTGTTTGAAAGCGTCTCCAAATTTCTCGGCCAAGAGCCGCGCAACGATGTCGGTGCCGCCGCCCGCCGATGCGCCCACCATGATCTTCACAGGCTTTGTCGGATACGCCGTCTGCGCCGCAGCACCGGTAGTGCCAAAGACTGCTGCAAGCGCCAACGCAGCGGCGCATGTAGTTCGTGTACACAACATCATCGACTCTCCCGTTAAATCTTTTGATCAACCGATTAATCGGTTAAGGCGCATTTGCCTGTGACGCCACGACCGCTCCCTGAATACCGTGGCGTGCCAACGCAGCCGCGACAAAGCCGGACGCCTTCATCTCTTCGACAAAGGCATGCAAAAAAGGCACAGCTTCCGAGCGCGCCTTCGGTAGACCAATGGCTTGATTGATCACCATGAATCGGCCCGGCAACAACCGTACACCGCCGACACGCTTGGCGTCGGCCTCAAGCTGTTGCTTCACGCCCGCCGCCACTTCCAGATTTTTTTCGAGGAAAACGTCCGTCACGAGTGGCGACGTGGATGCCTTCACAAGCGTTGCGTTTTTGATCTCGCGCGTGAGGTAGAGGTCATAGGCACTACCTGCGCCGACCACGATTCGCGTACCGGTGCGGTCCACTTGGTCGTTGCTGCGCAGCGGCGAGTTTTCGCGGACAAGATAAGCCCCCTCGATCACAACGTACGGCGCGGTATACGCGGTCGTCGCCGCGCGCACCGGATCGATCGCGACAAAAGCGATGGAGACCTCGTTTGCGCTCACAGCGTCCACGACTTTGCCCGCGGATGTGAAAGTCACCAACTCAACAGGCACGCCCAAGCGCTTTCCCAACTCACGAGAAAGATCGACCGAGACACCAAACGGTAATCCCGTCTTCGCGTCTTTATTCGCTAGTATCGGATTGCCAAAGTTGATCGCTGCGCGCAGCGTGCCGGACGGCGCGAGCGCGCGCTTGGCTGCGGCCATCGCGTCGTGGGAAGACAGAGTGCTCATGTGTGCGCATCCGCCGGTGAGCATCAGCGTCGTCGCTGCCGCGCACGATGCCGCAAGCATTGCCCGGCGACACCAACCCGCGAAGGGTCGCCTCGACACGGCACGCAGAAGCGCATCAGAAGTCAAGTTTGTCACCCGGATTGAGCGGGAACATTTTGATGGACGTGTTGCCCAGCGCCTTCGCAAACTCGGCCGTGGTGCCGCGCAGCTGCGGCGTGGTGCCGTAATGAATCGGAATGGCAAATTTGGGCTTAATCATGTCACGCGTCGCCACAGCAGCATCTTCCGGGCTCATGACGAAATGACCGCCAATTGGGATGAGGATCAGATCAGGCTTGTAGTACTCGCCAATAAATTTCATGTCACCGAAGAGTCCGGAATCGCCCATGTGCCAAATTTTGAAACCGTTCTCCATCTCGATGATGAAGCCAACGGGCTCACCGCCGGGATGCGTCTCATCTTTATTCGTCGCGGGATTCTTCCAGACGATTTCTGACGAATGCTCGGCGTGCGTCGCCGTGATTTTTACGCCGTTCGGGCCTAGCGGCATGATGGTGCCGCCCTTGCCAAATCGCGGCGCGAGTTCGACCGGGAGGATGCCAAGTGTGGCCACGGCCGAGTTCATGCCCGCAGGTCCGTACATCGGCACCTTGTGCATTTTCGCTAGATCCGGCGCGTCGGCGAAGTGATCGAAATGGCCGTGCGTCACCAGAATCAGATCCACCTTGCCAAGTGCCGCCAAATCCTTGTACTGCGCTGGCGTCTTGGGATTGGTGCGCAACCACGGGTCAATCACGATGACCTTGCCGCCCGGCGTAGTAATTCGAGTGGCGGCCTGACCGAGCCACAACACCTCGGTCTTGCCCGGCGTCGCTGTCGGGCTCGCTGAAGCCGGTGCTTGCGCGTGTGCGGTCAAATTCGCTGCCAAGCCGAAGGCCACCGCGAGCGCGGCGGCCTGCTTAAATATCTGAGTGTTCATCGCGCGGTCCTTGGTGAAGTGAAAGAGAGGAAAGCGGTGCGCATGCGTCGATCAAAACGGATTGAATCGCCCGTGTGGCATTGCGTCAAGGAGGTTAGCCCGTAGTGGCATTCATTCCACCTTGCCAATGCGTTGCACCGCCTCGACCATCTTTTTGGCATCAGCATCCCAGTACGCACGAAACGCCGGCGCGTCGAGATACGCAAGCGGTGTTTGCAGCGTCACGAACGCTTGCTTGAACGCCGCGTCGTCTTGGGCATCACGCGCCGCCTTGCGTAGCATTGCCACGACAGACTCCGGCGTCGCGGCAGGCGCAAATAAGCCGGCCCACTGGGCAAACTCGACGGCGACGCCAAGTTCCCGAAGCGTTGGTACATCCGGCAGCGCCGAATGACGCTCTGCGCCCCAGTTTGCCAACACGCGGAGCTTGCCCGCATTGACGTGTTGCACAACCGTTGATGGCCCAGTCGCCACAGCGTCCAGCGTGCCGCCGAGCAGCGCTACGACCGCAGGCGCGGCGCCCGTGAACGGTACGTGCGTGAATTTCGCACCGATCGCGGCACCAAGCATCTCCATCGGAACATGCATCGTGCCGTAATTACCCGACGATCCATAGTTCACTTTCCGCGGATTGGCACGTGCGAACGCGGCGAACTCGGCATAGGTTTTCCACGGCGCATCGGCACGAACCGCTAGGACGACGGGGTCCGCCGTGAATCGTGCAATCGGAACGAACTGCTCCAACTGAAACATCGGCGCGCGGCCAAGGATCTTGTCAGCTTCAGGGATGATCGAGATCGAGGAAAGCGCGAGCAACAAGGTGTAACCGTCGGGCTTGGCCTTCGCGACCTGTGCCATACCGATGCCACCACCTGCGCCTTGTTTGTTCTCGATAACCAGCGGCTGGCCCAACTGTTTGCCCAGCGCCTGCGACACCGGACGCGCCACGTTGTCGGCCACGCCACCCGGCGGAAACGGCACGATCAAGGTAATTGGGCGTGATGGATAGTCCTGCGCGGACGCGATCGCCGCTAGTGCCGCGAGCGTCGTCGCACAGAAGAAGCGTAGCCATGGATGCGCGTGCCGCATATCTCATCCTCGCGATCGAATTCAGAATTGTCGTTATAGCCGATGCGAACGCGCCGCTTGCGGTGAGAAATCGGTTCCTGAGGCGCTACTGCATCAGAGGCCGCACCGCGCGGCAAGACTGCGCGATGTCGCTAAACGCTAAACTACTACGTCTGTTCAGGCTGTGGGCGCGCATTGTCTTGGTCGAGCCCGGTTCCGCCGCAATTTGAGGACGTTATGAAACGATTTGCCATCCTGCTCTCCTTCAGCACCTTGTCCGCGCTAGTCGCTGGCAGCGCCTTAGCTCAAGTGCCTAAGCTCAACACAGAGCCCGGAAAGTGGAGCTACAACACGCGCACGGAGATTCCGGGCATGGGCAGCATCCCGATGAGCTTTGAACATTGCGTCACGCAAAAGGACATCGATGAAGGCCGTAACTTAGCCGCGCAAAAAGACGCGGGCATGGACTGCAAATACACGGACCTCAAGCAGACCGGTAACCGCTATCAATTCACCGCGACCTGCACCGGCAAAAACCTGCCAGAACCCATGATCATGACCTACGACATGACCGCGTCCGCATCGCAGTTCGACTCGAAAATGACCATGACCGGCGGCAACACCAAGGCCATGGGCGGCAAGATGAACATGAGCATGAGCGCCAAGCGCGTCGGCGGATGCTAGTTCGACACACGGTCGTCGCTGGCGCGCTGGCGCTTTGCTTTGGTGCCTCGGCGCAGACGCCGGGCGAGTGGAAATACACCATTGCCACCGACCTTGCGAAAGTTCCTGCCGATATGCGCTTGAACTTTCCGACGATCACATTTGCTGTCTGTCGCTCGGAGGCAGATTTTGCTTCGGGCCGCGCCTTTGCGCTGCAAACACTCGCGAGTAGCGAAGCGCGCTGCCCAAGCGCACAATTTGTTCGCACACCCAACGCCAACGGGAAGGGCGACGCGTTGAGTTTCACCTATGCCTGCGACGGCGGCAGCACCCTTTCTGGGAGCGCGTCGGGCCGCGTGGAGCTCACCAAATTCGCGTTGGTGTTGAATTCGAAATATGTGCCGTCCGTTAACGGTGTCGAGACCATTTCGCAGACGATGACCGCGTCCCTCGTCGGTCCATGCAAAGTGAAGCCAGACGCTGACTTGCTCAAGGTGCAATAGCGCGCGCTGGGGCGTGTAAGGAAGCTCGGACCGGAAGCGACTACATTTGAGTTGCTTTTCGCCTTCAAGAAGTTTTTCATGCACGCCGTACTGCCTCGTCTCGACAGCCTACGTACCACGTTCCCCGCGCTGACACGCCGTAGCGTCGGCACGCTGCAAGTAAACCTCGGCTACAAGTGCAATCAATCGTGCCTGCACTGTCATGTGGCGGCTAGCCCACAGCGCACGGAGATGATGGACGCGGCAACCATCGATCTCGTTATCGACACCCTGAGACACACCGGCGCGAAGAAACTTGATTTGACCGGCGGCGCCCCGGAGCTAAATCCCTACTTCCGCGCGCTCGTGCAAGAAGCCCGAGCGCTCGGTTGCAAAGTGATCGACCGCTGCAACCTGACGATTTTGTTCGAACCGGAGCAAGAAACGCTGGCGCAATTTTTGGCGGACCAAAAGGTCGCTATCACCGCGTCGCTGCCCTGCTATTCCGTTGCCAACGTCGATAAACAACGCGGCAACGGAGTGTTCGATCAGAGCATTCGCGCGTTGCAATTGCTGAACTCGTTGGGCTACGGCGACGACTCCTGTGAGCTTGAACTAAATCTCGTCTACAACCCGCAAGGCGCGTCGCTCCCGCCGCCGCAAGCAGCGCTGCAAGCCGATTATAAACGCATTCTCGGTGAGACGTTCGGCATTCGCTTCAATCATCTCTTCACGATC
>JAKPSO010000572.1 GCA_029571495.1 Pseudomonadota bacterium | reverse complement strand
TGCGTAATTTGGTCGCGCGTGAAACGCTCAATGTCGATTGCCACCGACGGATCGTCGCTTTCGCCAACGGGCCTGATTTGACTAACCACGGAAGGTGCCTTCCAGCCGTCCGCCGCCATCGCACGCACGCGGGCCTCTGCGTTGTTACGCGTAATTTGGCAGACGGTCATGAATGCGCCGAATGAGTAGAGCAAGTCTTGGTCAAACGCCGTGCGTGGAACCTCCGTGTCTAGCCACTTGACTTTCAGGCTGTGCCGATACGCTTCCTCAGCCTTTGGGTTGTACGCATAGGCTTTCTCGACCACGCCAAACGCAAGCGCTGGTGTGTGTTTGCGTGGGACGACCACCCAATCACCGGCCTTGATGCTGAACACAAACGGCGCAACTTGGCTGGCCCAATTGATGCGCGTCTTCAGTTTTTCGTCAGCGTAGAGCCCGGAAAATAATTGCTTTATTCCGTCGTAATCCTTCGCCGCGCTCAGATCGGTATCTTCCGTGCCGCCCCATGTCAAATACGCGCGACCATCCGCAAAAAATCGGGTTTCATGTTCGCCGTATTTCCCAGCGCGGACAAGCCAAAGTGCCATCTGATTCTCCAAAAATTAGTGTGTCGCGAGCGGAAAGGGATACACGTTAGCTGTCACCGATTCGTAATTGGCGTCCAGCTTCGGTTGCAACAAAACGAGCGCAGCAATTCGGCGCGCGATGTTTTGCACGTCGGTGATTTCTTCAGGCTTGAGCGCGCGTCCGAGCACGCGATGCTCGCGATAGCTGAGCCATTTCTTGATGACCTGATAGCCGCCCATCGTGAATTCCCACACCGGCAGCGGAATGTTTTTCCAATACGCTGCTTCATTCAAATACACATCCACCACTTGCCACGGCATCTCTTCGGACACACCCGCGCCCCGCTCGCCCTGAGCTGCGCAAAGGCTTTGATGGAATACAGAATCCGCATCCGTTTGCAACAAAGTCCGCATCTCAATCTTGCCTCGCCCCGGCATCGTCGCGTCATCCTTGCCGAGAATTCCCCAACCCGCCGTCACCTTGAACTCGTCGGGCCGTAGGCCGCCGCCTCCGACGCGCGACGGCGTACCGACGTGCTGCAACTCGGCGCGAATCGTGCCCGTCGTCACGCCGTCAACGGGCGTTGCCGTATCCAAAAGCGCCGCTATTTCGCGCCCGAGTTCGGCGGAGGCAGCAAGGGCTTCGCGTGTTGCCGGAAGCGGAATCCGCGGCCAATCGAAACGCAGGCCACCGCTGTTTTCTGCGCGATAGCGGTCACAGTGAAGCGTTGCAACGACATGCCAGAAAATATCCGGATCTGCGCCGCTAATTTGCGTCGCATAACGCTGCGCCTCCTGCGTCAAGTTTTCGCGCACTTCAGCATCGGGATCGCTACTCTGTTTCAACCGCTGAGGAAAGTAATTCGCCCCGCGTTCGATGAGATGCAACGCCGCCAACTGATCTGTCACGCACGGCGCGTCCGCAGTTCGTCGATTTTGCTGGACCGCTGCCAACCAATAATTACCACCCCATGTTTGTGGGAAGTAGTCTGGACGCTTCTCGTCCAAGAGCTTTCCGTGCGGATACCAGTACAAATACCGCGTGTCGAACGGCCGGTAGCAGTAACGAACAATCGCGCCTAGCCCGATGCCCTCAGCGATTGCCGCTTGCCGCTGCACAATCGGGTCAAAACGCGATGACCGCTTCATTAGTTCAGGTGC
>JAKPSO010000559.1 GCA_029571495.1 Pseudomonadota bacterium | reverse complement strand
TCCCTGTTGCGCGGGAACTGCGACGAGTTCGCTTTCGATTCCGCTGTTCGCGTTCTGCGCAGAAACGCACATGGATGCAACGCCAAGCTTCACCGACAGCAGTAGATCGATCAACGCGTGTTCGAATTTTTTCATGTGCGGTGCCCCCCCGGTGTTACGAGCGATATTCGCCCGATATCGGTAAAGACGCGAGCGCGGTGCAAAACGCGCCGTCGCAACCGTCGTTTCTCCACTCAGCCAAGGATCAGTAGAGTCCCCGACCACGTGCCATGAGGCGCGTCAGCCCAAGCAGAGCGTCGGTGTATGGCGTCGAGACGCCAACTTTCTGTCCGATCTCGCAAACAGCAGCCACCAACGCGTCGAGCTCAATACCCTTGCCCGCCTCAACATCTTGCAGCATCGAGGTCTTCATTGCGCCGAGTTTGCGGGTGACAGCGTGGCGCTCGTCGGGAGTCTGCGCGATCGGAATGCCAATGCGGTTGCCGATGCTCTGCGCCTCACGCATGACCGCCGAGCAGAACTCACGCGTTTGCGCATCATCGAGAATCTTGTCGGTTGTCGCGCCAGTGATCGCCGAGACCGGGTTCATGGTCATGTTGCCCCAGAGCTTGAACCACACGTCACGCTGAATGTCGTCGCTCGACTCGGGCTCAAAGCCCGCTGCGGCGAGCGCTTCATGCAACGCTTGCAGACGAGGCGACAGGCCACCGCCTGGTTCGCCGACGATCAGGCGCGCGCCCATCTTGTGACGAATTGCGCCTGGCGCATCAACACTGCACGCCGCGTGCACTACGCAACCCACGACGCTTCGCGACGGAATGCTCTTGGCGATCTCGCCCGTCGCGTCAATCGTCGTCAGTTGTGCTCCTGCCAGGGGGCGATCTAAGCGGTCGAAAAACCACCATGGCACGCCATTCATCGCCGTAAGCACCGTCGTGTTCGGACCAATCAACGGCGCGACTGAAACCGCTGCGTCGCGAAGTCCCGGCGCTTTGACGGCGATGATCAGCAAATCAGGGGTTTCGAGTTCGCCCGCACTCGCGGCAGCCGTAAATTTCGCGATGTACGTGGAATCGCCTTCGATCAGTTGTAAGCCGTTATTTCTTATTGCGGACAACGCTGCGCCTCGCGCCAACACACTAACCGAATGACCGCCACGCGCGAGCTTCGCGCCCATCCAACCACCAATTGCACCAGCGCCAACGATGCACACTTTCATTCGAAATCTCCCAACGACTTGCCCGGATTCATAATGCCTTGTGGATCGAGTGCTTGTTTGATCGCGCGCATTATGCCGAGCTCAACAGCAGACTTGTATCGCGCTGCCTCGCCGCGCCGCAACACGCCGAGTCCGTGCTCCGCCGAAACCGAACCGTTGAAGCGATGCACCGCATCATGCGTGACACGATTGACGGCTGCCTCAATCTTTCCAAAGTCATCGCCGCGCAGCCCCTTCGGCGGCGACACGTTGTAATGCAAATTGCCATCGCCCAGATGACCGAAGACGATCATACGAATGCCCGGAAACTTCGCCGCGATTTCAGCATTCGTGCTTTCCACGAAGTCCGCGATTCGCGACACTGGCACCGCAATGTCATGCTTGATGTTCTTGCCTGCGCGCTGCTGCGCCTCGGTCATGTGATCGCGCAAACTCCAGAATTCGTTCGACTGCGTCAAGTTCGCCGCAATCGCTGCGTCGGTCACGATGTCGGATTCAAAGGCGTGCTCCAACAGCGCTTCGAGGTCCGCGCGCCCGTTGGCTTCGCTCTTGTAATCCGACAGTTCGATAAGCACAGCAACCGTCTCGCGCGTTTCCAACGGCCAACGCAGATGCGGCAACTGTTCGCCGAGCATTTCTATGCAAGGTTGCGTGAGCATCTCAAACGCCGTCAAGCGCGCGCCCAAGGTTTGCTGCGCGGTTTCCAAAACTCGTAACGCCTCGTGCACGGTTCGCACGGCGGCCCACGCAGTGACCTTCGCCACAGGCAGGGGAAACACTTTGACGGTCGCCGCCGTGATCACGCCGAGCGTACCTTCTGCGCCGATGAACAAGTCCCGCAGGTCGTAGCCCGTGTTGTCTTTACGCAGACCACGCAGCCCATTCCAAATTTCACCCTTCGCCGTCACGACTTCGAGTCCCAAGCAAAGTTCACGCGCATTGCCGTAGCGCAGCACCGCCACGCCGCCCGCGTTGGTCGACAAATTGCCGCCAATCGTGCATGAGCCCTCTGCGCCGAGCGACAGCGGGAACAAGCGCGAGTGCTCGCGCGCAGTCTCTTGCAGCGTCTGCAAAATGCAGCCGGCCTCGACCGTTATCGTGTTGTTTTGTGGGTCAACCTCCCGCACACGATTCATGCGTGTGAGCGACAGAACAACCACGCCCCCCTCCGCGCTCGGGGTCGCAGCGCCCGACATACCCGTATTTCCGCCCTGCGGCACGATAGGCACGTTGTTCGATGCGCACCAGCGCACAACCTTGGCAACGTCTTCTGTCGTATCTGGCAGCGCGACAGCTAACGCCTTACCAACCCAACGCTTGCGCCAATCGGTTGTAAATGGCTCCATGTCCGTCGCATCGGTGATCAAACGGCCGGAGAATTCACGAGCCAACGCGTCAATATTCATCGCAAAATCCAAATGGTTATGGACTCTACTTTATCAGCGCGCCTGTCCTCATCAACCCCGAGTATTTGCGCTCGGCCGCCATCGCAAGCTCGCACTAAATGGGAAACGGCGCCGTATGCATCGTGCCGTACACCGGTGATAACTCCCCCAAGTGCGAAAACGCAGTGAATTTGAAAGACAATGGCGACTCATGAACGCGACCGTCGTCTGGGTCGCGGAGACGCGGAGACGCGGATGATGAGGAGATTAGTTTGTCATTTTTCCATCACAGTATTCGACTCGTCGTCGCTAACTTGGTCGTCGCGCCGTTCCTGCTTGGCGTGTCATCAGCAGCAACGCTGACCGAAAAGGAGCGATTCGGATTTGGTCTGCCTGTCGACACACAAACGGCGATTTGGACGAAGCATCTCACGACGCGCGACCCGGCGCGACTGGCGATCGTGCATCAAGGCATTGAATTTCTATCGCGTGACGAATTCAAAAATATCGACAAAGGAGTGGGTCGCGGTATCAGTGCGCGGAAAGTTGCTAGCAAAGAGATTATTTGGCACACGCCGTTTCCGGCGGAAACGCCCGGCGCACCACAGCCCGACACCCGTCAGATTGAGTCCAGCACCCTTGTCCTTCGCGGCAATCGCCTGCTCTGCACATATCTAGTTACGCCCGGCGAAGGCGCAGCGAACGGGCGCTTTTGGGAGTTTGTAATCGTAGATACGGCAACCGGAAAAATCGTTCGCCGCGAGCGGGCAAAAGTCGCCGTACCCCAGGTGCAATTCACGATAATCGGTGACTATTGGTTTGTGACGGATGAACGCGCGAAAAAAACGTTTCGACTAGAGCCAGCCACTGGCGAACCGCTCTGGACTCATGACGACGTCCTTAAGTTTTCTGCGCTCACTGAACAGTCAATTTCGTTCTTCCAGGGTCGGCCCGGTGCGACATGGCAGGTCACTGCCCTCGATCTTTTCACAGGAAAGACACTCTTCAGCCAGCGCTTCGATCGGATAGACCACCACATAATCAAAGGCGTTTTGGCGCGTGACGGAAGGGTCTTTGTCGAGTTCGGAGCTCAGTACGACTGGAACTTAGAACGCGGAGCGATGTACCGAACCTACACGGTCGCGTTTGACGCCACGACTGGTAAACCCATCTGGCGAACCAAGTTTTTTGATTGAAAACACCGAACGTCGGCTACTTGCGGAACACGCGCCATTCGAGGCCGCGCGCTTCACCTTCCCGTGCTTCTAGCAATGCGTAGTAGTTGAGGCCAAGCATCAGTCGGCCGGTAATTCGTGCCGTTTGCCCGGGGCGCACTTCAACGAAACGATAGCCATTTAGATCGGCCACATAGAGTCGCACAACACCGCTAGCAACTGTCATATCGATTGTGACGGGTTCGGCGTACGAGTTCGTGCCTTCAATGAGCCCGAGTCTCTCGCTGCCCGTTAGCGATTTCATCCGCCCGTTGTACTCAAATGCACGTCCCGTCGTTCGCGCATCGAAGTTTTCCTGCCCCGTTTTTTTGCCGTCTACGTTCGGCAACTTCAGGACGAAGGTCGACACCGACTCACCCGCCGGGCGTGGAGCATTCGACCCATGCGAAACCGCTGCCACGGACTCTGGCAAGAGCAGTGTTCCGCCCCGTGCACGAACGCCACGCACAGCTTCCGCGTCGACGAGCGGGTTGTCTAGCGCACGGACGCTCGACAATTTAACAAGCTTCTCGAGACCATCTAACGTGCCGAGTTGGTTGCTGGATAAATCGAGGGTCTGTAGCGCCTGCAACTTTGGAATATTTTGCACATTGGATATTCGGTTGCCGTCAAGCGCCAGCGTGTCAAGTGCCTCAGCTCCGGCGAGGCCTGATACGTTTGCGATTTGGTTGTTAGATAGGACTAACTCAGTGAGCCGGTGAGCCTTTTCCAATCCGTCGATAGCAGTGATTCGATTGTTCGGCAGCCAGAGGAGCGAAAGTTCTGGAAGAGCGGCCACTGCAGCCATCGAACGCAGGCTAGACGCCGAAACGCGAAGTCCCACGACGTGACCCTCCGCGACAGCAATGGCAAGCCGGTTCTTGGCTATGCCGAGCTTGCCAACTGGGCGCAACTGAGCGGCGTTAAGCCCAGCATCGCGCAGCAGTTGCAGAACTGCTTCGCGTTCCGAGGGGACAACACCTGCCAGTACGTCGCCTGGATTGTTTTCCGGGCCTGGGTTGCTGCAACCGAACATGAGTGAAGCGCACAGCGCACTAATGGCTGTTAGTAGACAGTGTTTGCGGATCATTCTGCGCGCACGTCAATTTGTAGAAAAAGCAGATCGCCACAACGCCTTGTGTGACGTCGCATCAAAGGCCACGGTGTAACTTTGGTAGCGCGCGCCCAGTTCAATGTTGAATTCATACTGCGCGCCAAATTCAACATAGGCGATGCCATCCCGGTAGGTGACGGCACGAATCGTTTGCATGGGCAGCGCATCGAAAGTCTGCTCGAACAGCGCCTGGCCAGTGTTGATATTCAGAACCGCCACGCTCCAGCGGTCGCCGAGAATATGACGGTAGAGGCCGATAGTCTGCGATGTCAGCGCCGAGACGTGGAACATACCGGAGTGCCGCCATAAGCGCTCACCCGTGGCCGCATCGAGGCGGCTGGTCTCGTGCCGCGTATTGTCGATTTGCAGCCAAATATCGCCGACGAACACAAAACCGAGTTCGCTCGCAGGAGCGGGCAGGCGCTCGTGGCGCAGCAGGCGGCCGGTGGTTGAATCGAGAATTGCAAACTCCCAGTAGTACGTCGCAGCGCGCACGCCGGTGCGGTTCGGCTCGGATTGCGGCGGCACAAAGAAGCGATAAGTCGCGAGCAGGCTGTTGCCCGCGGGCAACAACGTCGCGTCGGTAACGAACGATGTTTCAGTCCGGTTGTAGACCGAAACCAGCAAGGGTAAGGGCAGCCGGCTTTGCCACCGCTGTGCGCCGTTGCTGGCGTCAACGGCTTCGATCTGCGCGCCGGTGCCGCTAGGAGTCTCTAAGAATCGAACGGTCATCCCGCCGTAGGTGAGCGTCGGCTTTGCCAGCGGCGTCGGCTTGGCGGGCCACACGTCGGGCGCGGGTTGCACTGGCAACGCATACCCATACCGCCTTTCGTCTGGCAAACCGCTGGCGCAACCCACAAGCAGCGTCGCGACGACGAGCCCAGCACAGGTCGCCACGGGTGTGTTGAGACTCGCAAACACTGCGCGCAAAGTGATGATGAAATAACCCTTGATCATGGTCGTTCTGACTGCGATTCGCAACGCGACCTCGCGTCACTACATAACTGTGCGCTGCGCACCCATCCGCGTTGATTACGCCACGCGACCTCGACCCAACCGCAGCGCACGCGACGCAATCGCACGTCAACACCCACATCAACCATTCCCCCGACGCGACTCTCGGTCGACGGAGATAAGCGCACGGCTACCTGCTTCGCGCCACTTTGGCTAGCGTGTTCCCCTCGGAGCGTTACTGCAACATGTTGGGCGGAGACCCATCCTTCGTCGGCAAAGAGCTGGGTATCTCCAGCATGAGCGCCACCGATTTTGACCCACCCTGGCCGCGCCGCCACCGCATTCACCGAGACCACCGCGTCTTCGGCTGCGGGCTTGAGGTTCGCCAAGACAGGGGATCGCACATCGGGTCTCTGGCGCACACGGAGCCCCGCAGGATTTGGGTCCGTGACCCGGGCGGTTACCGAGCAATTCGCTTCTTCGGCATGCGCTTCCGGGATCAGCGCAGCAAGTGCCATCGCTGTCGCCACGTATAGAAAGGCAGCCACGCGGGGGGTTTCACTCGGTTTGACGCGTCGAGCGCGGTGCTGCATACGGGCGAACCACGCGAGCGGCGCACGACTGAAATCGGCAGCGTTAGTCATGACGAGTTTCCGCCGTTGGAGTAGCCGCATTTGGCTCTTCGGTCCTCGCAGAAGGTACAGGTCCGGGCTTACGCCGAAACAAGCGTGTAAGACCGGCCTGGCCCAGCCCGATCAGCACCAGCACGAGTACGGCCATCCCGCCGAAAATCAACTCGCAAAACTCGGCCGCTTCGGCAGCGTAGCCCCACCCACTGTGCGACCGAGTGGTGAGCGCAACAGTCATCACTAAGACGCTCAGCGCACCAATGCCCCACGACTTGATCGGTGAAGCTGATTTGTTGAACACCTTGAACAGTGCCATACACACCAGCGCCACGATGACACCAATTCCTAAGGTGAACGCCGCGGTTACCAACGTGACCAATATTGCCATGACGATCATATTCTCCACCTCCACGAGTTTGCGATTGGTCCGTTGCGACTTCAGCCCAGTAACGCCCATCCGTCGCGACGGGTCGGCCGAGCCTTTGCCTAAATCGATGCCGAAGCGTAGCGATGCGCGTGATCCGCAACAAGACAAATTCGGCAAGTGCTTGCGCAAATCGTCTATCCGCCGCACGTGTTCCGATGCAACAATCGACGTCAAATTGCGAAATGCAGCAGGAGTGCAATTCTTGTACCGAAGCACAAAATTCTTACGCTATCTGGTCGCGACAGTCTGGTCGTCTTCACTGGTCACATGTGTCCTCAGCGCACCGATAACGGCTGCCCCTGCCCAAGCGCAGCCGATTGAGATTTCGGCCCTGCGCAACTCTGTCATCGCTGCGATAGCCAACTCGGGGTGTGGCTTCGCTGGGCGCGGCGAGTACTGCATGACGGAAGTCGACATGATCGATGCGATCGTTCAGCGACTGATTGACAGACATTTCGCTGGCCACGTGCCGCCAGAGCGTGAGCGGCGGGCCGAACTAGTCGCTTATGCGCACACTGACGCGATCGGCGTCATGCGTTCGGCGACCGGTTTGCGTTGGCTGGAAGCGCGCATGCGCGAGAGATTTGAACGTCCAGTAGTTGCCGCACAGTCTGGTCGCACAGTCGTCGACGTGGGTTTTGTTCCCGGGACACTTGTTGTGGGGCCGCGCTCGCGCATTGTGGTGGCAAGCTCCTCACACCTCGAACGCGGACAGTGGCGTAGCGCCGAAGCGGCAAAGCTCCTCGCCAGCTATGCCACTGAATTACCGCACGTACCGGTTATCGACGTCATAGCTCTGGTTGCTGATGGGCACGACACGCGCTGGACATATCGCTTTGAACGGGCAACAGGACGCGTTCTCGTGTTCAACGACACCATGCCGACTGGTGCCTACGTTACCGAAGGTCGTGTCGATGCGGCGCTCACGGACTTTGTAGCCGGAAGACGCAGTCTGGCGACCGACCAGTTGCGCTGGTTGCGCGTCGCGCAGATCGTGCGGTAGCCATGGCGACAAGCTGCGGTCTGAAATCACTGCTTACGCTGATGGCGTTCGCGATCGCAAACATAATCGCATTCGACCTGTCGGCGCAGCCAATTGCGCAACGTGGCAGCACGCCAGTGGCGGCGCTGACGCGGTCAAGCCTGAGCTGGACGGTAGAACAGACGCGCGGCAAGGTCATCGTCACCACGGCCAATGGGCAATCTGCTTTTACCGCCTTCGCTGACAAACGCACCGACACCGAGGAAACCCATTACGAAATCGCCTCACTGGTCGGCGATGTTCTTTCAGTGCGCGAGCGGTCATCGTGGGAAGGTGGTGCCCACCCCGGCCATCTGTCACGTCTTCGGACTATGCGGCTGACCACACGAGAACTTGATCTACCGATTACAGCCTTGTTCCCAGAGCGGAACGTGGTCGCCGCGCTGCTGCGTGACACGGTGGTGGCAACTGCACTCAAGGGAGCACCCGTCGCCACACTGGCGGCGTTGATCGAGGCGGCGGATGGTGGTTGTGAAATCGGCTTCGACGAACTGGCCACCTCATTTGCGTTTCATCATCTTCGTGGGGATCAGGTTGCCATTCGTTTTGGCTTGCCCCATGGATGCGAGGCAATGCGCGGACGGTACACAGAAATCGGCATATACCTGCCGATACCACTCGCGCTCCGGGAGGCGTTGGTTCAATCGCAGCAACGTCGCCAACTGATGCAAACGACGCAATCGGCACGAAGGCGATAACGGAGGTAGGAGCGATCATGGCAGCCAACGACAACAACCAAAGACCTAACAAAAGAGCGCTTCTCTACGCGAGCTTGTTTGGCCTTGTCGCCATCGTCTTGCCATGGATCTCGTTTGATTTCGCACTCAATGTGCTGTTGCTGGGGACGGCGCTCGTTCTGCCGTGGGCGGCGTTGGGAAGCGCGCGGCGTGCGCGCGAAGTGGCAACTAGGAAAACACGGGCAGACGCTCACGACCGCACCCGTCGCGGCGTGTCCGTTGCCTATTACGCACTCATCGCCGCGTTTGAACTATTCGTGGCTGCCGCAAGTTTTGCCCAACTCGCCGTCAACGTGGGTTGGTTGCAACCAATGGCCTAGCGCGGTTGAAGTCGCGTGCGAATTCGGCTCGAATTACGGCGCGACCAGATACACGCTGTTGAGGTCCGTAAATACCAGGCGATCATCGCGCACGGAAAGTTTTCCTGAGGGAATTTCTCCCACGTCGACCGTCTCTACCGTGCCGCCGGTTTTCGCCACACGGCGCAATGCATAGACGGTTATTTGGCCTGCATATGTTGATCGGGTTTCCTGAAAAAAGTACACAGCCGATTCAGACAACGCAAACTCCATGTTCGATTGCACGTCATTGGCCAACCGTAGTGGCTGTCCACCAGCTTTGGCGAGTTTGAATAGCGCCCACTTTCCGGCCGTCTGCTCGCCGTAGAAATAAAGATGATCCCGATCGGCTGCGAGGTGAATTGCTTTGCGTGGGCCGGCGACGATCAACGCCGGGGAAGCCCCGTCTTTGTTTGCACGATAAAGCCCCTCCGGCGTCGTAAAGTAAAGCGATGTCGAATCAACAGCGATACCGCTGAGCCCTGCGTATCCGCTAAGCACAACCGTCGCCGTGCCGCCGCGCTTGGGAACACGCACGATCTGCCCCGTCTCCGGTTTGCGTGATGAAGTCATGACGTAAGCAAACGTTTCGTCTAGCGCGATTGCGGCGGGTCGGGCTGCGAGTGACGCGAGTACCAAGGGGTTGCCGCCACGCGAAGGCACCGCGCGAAGCGATGTCGCGAGATCAGGCATCGCAGTACCACTCGTTGTAGTCGTTGCGTTGCCAGTTCCTATTCCGCCCCAGTACACCCAGACACCGTCGCTTGCGATTACACCTGTCGTCACCGCGCCGCCTGCCGCCAGCGTCTCCACATTGCCGCCCGCCAGCGCGATTCGCTTGACGGCGTTGTCGCCCCGTTCAAAGCCGCCAGTGACGACGTACGCGTATTGACCGTCCGATACCACGCCCTGCGGATGATCAAGACCTGTTGCGAGGCGAATCGAACGCGGCCATCGCGCTTCACTCAAAGTCTCGGGTCGCAGAGTCTGCCCCTGCACGGCCATAGCGCCGATCAGTGTTGCCACGAAATGTGCGACCACCGTAAGTACACGGACGATGGGCAATCGGCTAGAGCCGCTTTGCGTGGCTGGGTCTCGAAATAATGGGCCCATCCCTGCTATCCCGCCAACGTCTCAGCCGGGCTTTTCCCATACTGCGCCTTGTAAGCGCGGCTAAAGCGACTAACGTTTTCGAATCCCCAGTAGTCCGCAACTTGCGCGACAGTTATCTTTTCACTCCGCGCTTGAATCATGTATTTGTGGGCTGCGGAAAGGCGAGCCGTGAGTATGAATGCGAGCGGAGACTGCGTTCGGTGACGCATGAATGCCAACTGCAAGTTGCGCACGCTCACCCCGGCGTGTCTCGCCACGTCAGCGACCGCGATACGCTCGCGTAGGTGTGCATTGATGTAACTCTCAGCGCGAAACACATGCGAAGGATCGTAATTGGCCACACCGATGAGTGGCCGATTCGGTTCTTTGACACCCGTGTCTTCGAGCAATGCGTCGTGCATCTCACTATCTTCAGTCTTGCCCTGTGACGGCGAAGTGGCAGGCGCCACCGATGGACTCCGTCGGCTATCGCGGCGAATGTATTCACGCAGGTGAAACAGCGCCTTATTAGGCTGTCCCAATTGTTCGTAAACCAATGAAAGGTCATAGTGAAGCGAAAGGACAATATCGCGTGTATTCGCATCCTTGGCGATGGCCAGCGCTTCCTGTAGCGTGTTTTCTGCTTCCTGATTCCGACCAAGAATTCGAAGCGACCAACCAACCATCTGCAACGCACTGGTCAGCAGATACTTGTGACCGCTACGACGGCAAAATTTAACCAGTGCCTCGTGTTTCGCAAGGGCAGTTTCGGTGCGCCCCGCCAGATTTTCGAATGTCGCGCTGTTCGATTGCATCATGACGTAGTCGAGCTCACTGCCTGCGTCCAGTGCATGCTGTGCCGCCTCGACGCAGGTCGCAATCCCCGCCTGCGCGTAGCGCTGCACGAGCGGATCAGCGCACGGGTCCAGCACTGTGATCGAGTCGCCTTCGGAGTAACTGGGGTGATGCGATACGGCCAGCGCCTGATAAACGGCACCGGCCGCATTGAGTGCATTGCCAAGAATACGGGGTTGTTGCGCGAGCCGCGCTACGCGCACGGCCTCGACAACATGACCGCGCGCCACGCTAAGTTGCCGGGCCGCAAGCGTGCCGTATGTGAGACCGATCAAGGTACGTGCGAGCCCACGTTGCGTCAACGCTTCGCTACTCTTCTGCGCACGTTGCCATAACGGTATTGCGCGCTCAAAGAAGCGAATGCATACCGGCAGATCGCGCTGCCGTAGCGCCACTTTCCCCTGCATTTCCACGCTCTCCGCCTGGCAGAGCAAGTCGTCACACGACACGGCGAGCCGCTCCGCCTCCACGGCGCGCTGCTTCGCCGCCTCCATTTCGCCGGTGAGTTCTAGAGCACGCGATGCCAAAACAGCCGCGCGGCACTCGGTTGCCGCCGTTTTCGCCAGGCGTGCTTGATGTTTGTCGAGCAGGCGCATGGCTTCGTCGGGTCTGTCCTCGGCCAACGACCGCGCCGCTTCGGCAAGGATGGCGTCAATCTGGTTCTGTTCAAAGCTTCGAATTTCTGCCATGGACGAATCGTTGCAGTGAAGTGGCATCCACTCCGAAGCCATGACCATAACAGGGCAAAACAAAAAGCGAAAGCGCATTGCGCGTTTCGTCCAAACCTTCGCCTTTTGACTGTTGCGAGCGAATTGCTGCCCCTACGATTCATCGCGTCCATCGATGCAAATTTATCAACCTGGGGAAATGCCCGTATGTACCGAATGTATGCCACCGCCAAAATTGTTGTTCGACGCGCCAACGCATTAATCACACGCGGCGCGATAGCGTTCGCAGTCATCGCGCCGTGGTCGCTCGCGTCCGCAGCCACCATCACCGTCAACACCAACAGCGCCGCCCCGGTTGCCGGTCAATGTGCATTGGTCGACGCGATTGAGGCTGCCAATTTCAACTATGCGGTTAATGGCTGCGCAGCGGGGACCGCGGGGGCGGACACTATCGTATTCACCAACAACGTAACCGTCATTAACTTCCAGGCACCTTTGCCCGGCACCATTGACGCACTTCGCATACATGAAGCGCTCACCATCGACGGTAGCGGCGGAGGGTACAACGGAGGCGGCACCGTCCGCATTCAGCGCGATCCTGCCGCTGCGAGCAACTTCCGACTATTCAACGCATTTGATATTGGCTACCTGACCACCTACACCAATAACCCGACCGGCCCCGCAGTGTCGTACAGAAATCTTGAGGTAGCGAGCGGCCGCGTCACGGAGGTACTCGCTTTACCACTCGACCCGGCACACACCAAAGGTGGGTGTATCGCCAACTTTGGAACGTTGTCGCTTCAGGACGTCACCGTCAGGGACTGCGGCGCGAACCCGGCAAGCGGAAGTACTGGCATCGGGGGAGGAATCTACGCTGCCGACGACGTCTCCGGCACTCGTGTAAATCTGTTGTCGAACGCAAGCAACAACAAAGGTGGCGGTCTGTTTGCCACCAAGAACGTAACGCTAAGTCGCGTGTCGGTTCGCGACAACGCAGTTTACGGCACCAATGTCCAGGGCGGCGGCCTCTCTGTCCTTGGCACCCTCACGCTATCCGATGCTGCAATCGAAGATAACGTGGCCGAAGCGACCGCGAGTGGCGCGCTTGGCGGCGGCATGTGGGCCGGGGTGCTCGCCATGTCGAACACCACAGTGCGCAACAACAGGGTGGTGGCGCTTGAAAGCGGCTTCGGTGGCGGGCTGTACTTGTTCTCGCCCAACGCG